>DATIDL010000041.1:0-7745 GCA_035456305.1 Nitrosopumilaceae archaeon | reverse complement strand
AACAAGGAGCACATCGTCAAATGTGAGTCCTTCTCGTATTTCCAACTAAACCTTCTAGTCTAGAATAATAATCTGTTATAAGCCTTTCCTGAGAGGATGAGAGAATTTTTGTGCAATCTCAATTACATTTTTTGTCTCTTTTACATTATGAGTTCTAATAATATCTGCCCCATTGATAACCGCTATAGATTCAGCTGCAAGCGAACCATAAAGTCTATCATTTGGATTTTTTATTTTTAATAAATTTCCAATGAATGACTTTCTTGAAACAGAGACAAGCAGTGGATACCCTAGATTGATTGATTTGAGATTATTTAGTATCAAAAGATCTCTTTGAACCCAGTCAGAATCTATTTTTGTAAAAAACTTGCCCTTACCGCTTTTTCTAAAAAAACCAATTGCCGGATCCACTACCATATTAGTTGAAATACCAGCAGATTTAGCAATGGCAATACTTTGACGTAAGAGATTTTTTGTTTGCGTTATCAGATTTCCACGAACCAAGTTTTGACTAAATGCGCATAACACAAGAGATGGTTGATATTTTTCTACAATTTTTGGCATATACTTGTCATATTTTAGTCCTGAAATATCATTGATTATGTCTACACCAAGTTCCAGTGCATCTTTTGCAATTTCTGACCTACAAGTATCTACAGAGATTGGAATGTTCGATATGTTTTGGATTATTTTGATTGCTCTGGTTATTCTTTCTGATTCTGTTTTTTTTGAAACTGTCGTACTCAGGTAAGGTGCAGTAGACATGCCACCAATATCGATAAAATCAGCACCATCTTCTTCCATCTGTCTTGTCGCGCTTGCAATTTTTTCCTTTTCAGTGATTACTGATTTTTTAAAAAATGATTCAGGACTGAGATTCATTATCCCCATCACTCTCACTGGATTGGATTTACCTACAGGAACAGGGCCTAGTTTACTCACATGGTTTATGATTAGCCCTCATACATTTAGACTTACATGAGATTGAAAGGTTGGGATAAAAGATACTCTGAGATCTTAAAGGAATTCAATTATAGTAGAAAAAAAGACACCGAGTCTGCCAGAATTTTAAATTATATCCTGAAAACAAAATTTCCATTAAAGAAATTAGAAAAGAAAATTAAAAATCAAACAATCTTTGTTATTGGGGCTGGTCCTTCCCTCGTTTCCAGCATGCACGTATTAAAAAAATACAAAGATATAACTAAAATTGTTGCAGATGGTGCAACGACAGCTCTAATACAAAACAAGATAAGACCAGATATTGTGGTAACCGATCTTGATGGGCAGTTGGAATTTCTCAAAAAAGCAAGTACAAACAATGCTGTAATGGTGGTACATTCCCATGGAGACAATATTAAAAAATTACAGCTTGCATCTGAATTCAAATTTTGCATAGGTACGACAGAAGGTAAACCATTTGGGAAAATTTTCAATTTTGGTGGGTTTACTGATGGGGACAGATGCGTATTTCTTGCTAACCATTTTGGAGCAAACAAAATTGTTTTGTTTGGAATGGATTTTGGTACTAAGATAGGACGATATTCAAAAGACGTAGTACAAAACAGACAGAACAAACTTAGAAAATTGCGACGTGGTAAGAAGCTCCTGGAATGGCTTGCGGCAAAGAACGATACAAGATTCTATACTACGTCAAAACCAATCAAAGGATTTAGCAAGATATCTTATGCCGATCTTGAGAGAATTGTTCCAGAGTAGCGTGTTTTAATATTTATTATCCATAAACTATTAAAAAAAACATGGGTTATTCTGAAGAAGAGATTCGTAATATTTTAGAACTAAAAGAGTGGATAACAGAAGAGATAGAAAAGCGCAAAAACGAGGTTGAAAAACTAGAGAACAATTTATCAATTCTGGATTCTGTTATAAAACAATCAAGTTTTAGCAAGGCATCGTCTCTAAAATCTCAAAATAAACCTGATACAATCATACCAGAGGTCGGAAATTCTGTAATACCAATTAAAACCAGTGACAACATGATTATTGCAAATGCACATGTTACACCAAAAGAAGTTGTTATTGTACCATCAAATAATGTAACATTAGATGCAGAGATGCATCCGTTCAAATCATTTTTTCTAGGTCGAATAATAGGCGGAATGGAAAGTAAAGACAATTTAGATGTACAAAGCGGAAAGATAGACCCAGATTCTGTGATAAATTGCATAATTAACAAGGATGGGAACATGATAAGAGAGATTCTAATCAGAAACTATCGTGAAAGAGAAAGAGTAAACGAAATAATCAACACAGTTGCATGGTCATTTTCCCGCATGATTGAGAATTCCAGAAAGTGAATTTATGGACAAGATAGTTGTTTTAGACTTTGGTTCACAGTATAGTCATCTGATTTGTAGAAGAATTAGAGAATTTTCCGTATATGCTGAACTTGTACCATTTGATATATCACTTGAGGAATTAAAGAAACTAAATCCTAAAGGCGTCATTTTTGCTGGCGGTCCTGCTAGTGTATACAATAGTGGCTCACCAAAACCACAAAATGGAATATTTGATCTGGGATTGCCTGTTTTAGGAATTTGTTATGGTCACCAATTAATAGTAAATAGTTTTGGCGGAAAAGTAAAGCGTGCAAACAAAGAATACGGTTCCTCATCACTTACAGTAGACAGCAATTCAGATTTGTTCTCTGGCATGGGAAGATCTATACGAGCATGGATGAGTCATGGGGATGCGGCAGAACAAATTCCAATTGGCTTTGAAATAATAGGTCACACTGAGAATTCTTACGCAGCAGCTATAGCAAACAGACAGAAATTAATCTATGGCATACAGTTTCATCCAGAAGTAGTACATACAGAAAGAGGTACCGAAGTTCTAAAAAATTTTGTAATAAACATATGTCATGCTAAACAAGACTGGACTATAGAAAATTTCATAGAAAGTACAGTAAAAGAGATTTCAAAAATTGATGGCAATGTATTATGTGGAATAAGTGGGGGAATAGACTCTACAGTAGCTGCACTTCTGATCCAGAAGGCAATAGGAAACAAACTCAAATGCATCTTTGTGGATAATGGTCTTTTGCGATTAGATGAAGAAACCGAGGTGGAAGACATGTTCAAGAACAATTTTTCGGTAAACTTTACGCGTGTTGATGCAAAAGAAAGATTTCTTTCCAAACTAAGAGGAGTAAAAGATCCGGAACAGAAAAGAAAGATAGTCGGAGAGGAATTCGTGCAGATATTTACAGAATTTGCCGAAAAAAATGGTCCTTTCAAATGGCTTGCACAAGGGACACTCTACCCAGATGTAATTGAGAGCGGAGTCTCAAAGGGACCTGCGGCCATAATAAAAACACACCACAATGTTGGAGGTCTGCCTTCTTGGCTGAATATGCAGGTACTAGAACCATTACGTTTTCTTTACAAAGACGAGGTAAGAAAAGTTGCTAAAGCACTTGGAGTACCAGATAAACTCTCAAATCGTCATCCATTTCCAGGACCTGGCCTCGCAGTTAGAATAATTGGGGAAGTGACGCCAAAAAAATTACAGATTTGTAAACTTGCAAGTAAGATTGTAGAAGATGAACTCATCACATCTGGTTGGTACAATAAAGTCTGGCAGGCATACGCTGCGGTAGGAGATGACAAGGCAGTAGGAGTAGTGGGTGATGAAAGAAAATACGGTCATATTGTTATTGTGCGTGTTGTAAATTCCATAGATGCAATGACTGCAGATTGGACAAGACTACCAGCAGAAGTTTTAGAGAGAATAAGCAACAGAATCACAAATGAGATAGACGATGCAGCTTGGGTCAGCTATGTGATTTCAAGTAAACCACCAGCAACTATTGAACCGCAGTAACCAATGATAGTACTTCCTGCATTGTTGGCGGAATGCCTTTTGGATTTCCTACATAAAGTGATGCAGTAGCATTTGCAAAAAGTAATCTTTCTTTTGGTTCAAGACCAGATAGATACCCTAGTATGTTTGCAGCATCCCAAACATCGCCTGCTCCTGTAACAAACTTTACATCAGTTGGAAAAGGCTTTGCAAATGCAGTTTCTTTTCCATTTGACCAAAAAGCACCAGAGGATGTGTGCAAATCTATTACAACAGATATCTTTTCCGAAAGTGTCGATACAAGTTTTTTAGTTTCATCTTCTCCAGAAATGCTTCCAAGATCATGTTGTTTTAACAGAATGTTACACTCATTCTCATTGAGAGATAAAGAGTCCAGATTTGGGGCCAGCTCTGATATCGCTTCTTTAAATTCATCAGGCCTAGATTGTATGTCTGCAGGATCTAGAAAGTGAAGAGATTTTGTGGATTTTTCAAAGACAAATTTTGATAGTTCTGTTCCCTTTTCGTTGCTTGCCCAGTTTGCAACTATGATTGCATCAGCGTTCTGAATTGCAGTTTGTTCTTTTTGGCCTAATTTTTCAGGCCCAAAGTTTTCGTTGTCTCCAAGATCAGAGAGCATTATGTTTACAATGCGTCCGTTGTTACTGAATTCAAATGATGTTGTTCTTCCAGGAGTCCCATCTATTGTAAACAAGGCAGCATTTGAAAATTCTGCAAATGTATCTTGTAAAATGTGTGTGTTTGTTTTGTCTGCCACAGTGATTAATGAAATTGGTGCACCAAGTCTTGCAAGTGCATATGCAATGTTTGTTGCATTACCACCTTTCAGATCTGTCTGTGGAATTCCCCGTATGCTTCCACCAAGCTGACTTTTTTTTGAAATCAGATCATAAAGTGTCATGATGTTTTGTATCTTTATTATTCTGTCTAGAAAAAAGTCGTTTAATACAACAACAGAACCAACAATGTTAAGATTCTGCAGTTGCTCTAACATGCGAAGATTTTAGCCCATCGGAGGATGCGGTGCATGTCCTCCTCCCTTTGAACCGGATGAGGCAATCACATCATCAATTCTTAGAATCATGCATGCCGCTTCTGTTGCGGACTTGATTATCTGCTCTTTTACTGCAACCGGTTCTATAATGTCAAGTGAATACATATCTGCAATTCTTGTGTTTCTTGCGTCTATTCCAGTCCACTTTTTGCCTTGTGACTGTTTTGCTCTCAGTGTAATCATGGTGTCAATTGGATCCATTCCAGCATTCTCTGCAATTGTGAGAGGAATGATTTCTAGTGCTTCAGCATATTTTTTGATTGCAAGCTGTTCTCTTCCCTCAAAGTGATCTGCCCAGTCTTTAAGAGCCGATGCAAGGTATTCTTCTGGAGCACCACCGCCTGCCACAACTGCCGGTTTTTCAATTACATCTTTTACAACCATTAATGAATCATGTAGAGATCTATCGACTTCATCCACAACTCTTTGTGAACCTCCCCTTAGGAGAAGTGTTACTGCACGCGGATTTCTGCATCCTTCGATGAAGACCCACTTGTCTGATTCCACTTTTTTCTGCTCAACATGTTCTGCAGAACCGAGATCTTTTGATGTCAGGTCATCCAAGTTTGTGGTGATTCTTCCACCAGTTGCCTTGGCAAGCTTTGTCATGTCACTTTCTTTAACGCGTCTGACAGCAAGTACTCCTTGTTTAGCAAGATAGTGTTGTGCGATGTCATCAATACCTTTTTGGCAAATCAGAACATTTGCTCCTACTTCTTGAATTTTGTCAACCATTGACTTTAGCATTCGATTTTCTTCTTCAAGAAACATTTGCATTTGAGTTGGATCAGTTATTCTAATTTCTGCACTCATCTCTGTCTTTTCAATTTCTAATGCAGAATTTACAAGTGCTATCTTTGCTTTTTCTATTTTTGTCGGCATTCCACTATGCACAACTTCTTTGTCTATGACAATTCCCTTTATGAGTGAAGTATTTCTGATTGAGCCTCCCGCTTTCTTTTCTACTTTTATGTTATCCAAGTCAATTTTGTTGGAATCACCTTGTTTTTCCACTACTTGCAAGATAGCATCAACTACAAGTTTTGAGAGCATACCGCTATCTTCAGATACCAGTTTTGATTCCATGCTTGTTCGTGCAATTTTAAGAAGGATTTCTTTTTCTTCTGGATCCACCTTCTTTGCAAGTTCACTAAGAAGAGAGAGTGCCTTTTCTGCGGCAGCCTGAAATCCTTCAATTATTACAGTTGGATGCACGTCTTTGTCTAAGAGTTCTTCTGCTTTTGCTAAAAGTGAACCGCCAAATACAACAGAGGAAGTGGTTCCATCGCCTACTTCATTATCAACTGTTTTTGCAATTTCGACCATCATTTTTGCAGCTGGGTGTTGTACATCAATTTCTTTGAGAATGGTTGCACCATCATTTGTAATTGTAACATCGCCTAGAGAGTCCACAAGCATCTTGTCCATTCCTCTTGGACCAAGACTTGTGCGAACAAGTTCTGCCACAAGCTTTGCTGCAGCAATATTATTTTTCTGTGCATCTCTACCCTTTTGCTGTAGCGCACTTTCTTTTAGTACTAGAACTGGACCTTGTGGAGTTTGTTGAATTGAAGCCAAAATTATTACCTCTGGTTTTCAGTTAGTTCAATGCCCCTTTTAATACCTTATTGATTCAGGTTCTGTCAGTTTAGAATATCTAGATAGGTTCTTTTTTTGACATCAATAATTCCAGTGTGAATAATTCGTATGTCTGGGAGCGCAAGGAACGGAAGAAAGAGTGGTATGAGGTAAGGATTTTTGAATTTGCATCCTGCTTCCACTATCGTTGAATTTAATTTTGAATATTCAACTAGTGCTTTTTCAAATGGTAAGGTAGATATCAAGCCAGCATATGGAAGGGCAAAAGCAGCTAGAACCTTACCGTCTTTTACTGCTACAATTCCTCCTCGCATCTCAACTAGTTTGTTTACCACAAAGGCCATGTCATTTTCACTAGAACCAATTATCACCATGTCATTTTCATGAAACGTTGATGTAGAGCCAAATGCGCCAATATCTGCGCCAAAGTTTTGTAAGAATCCCACTACATGTTTATTGGTACCATGTATTCTGTCAATTGCAGCTACCTTCCAGACATCTTTGTCAGCAGAAGCAACTACATTGCCATCTTTTACCTTTAATTCAAGTTGATCTTTTTGCGTTATTATTTCCGTATGTAGTTTTATTACAAGAGCTTGGACTGAAGTAGCAGTACTTTTGACTACAAAATCATTTTCTTGAAATTTTCGTTTGATTTTTACTGTTTTTGTTATCCATGAAGGAATTCTGGGTTCTTTTGGCTTTGTTATTATTGTACCATGTGATACAACAAGTTTTCCTCCAACAAAGATCTTTACTGGTTTTAATTTGTCAAGATCATCAAAGACAAGTATGTCTGCAATTTTACCTGGTGCAATTCCACCATAATCATTTAACATGTTGTAATAATCAAAACAGTTCTTTGTAGCCATTGTAATTGCATCAAGCTTATCCAAGCCAAGGCTCACAGACTTTCTAACACAATGATCAATGTGCCCAAGTTCGATCAAATCCTTTGGGTTTACTCCGTCTGAACAAAACATCAGCCTGTCAAGGTATGGTTTGTGTTCTAGTATGTCTGGGATCATTTTATCCAAGTCTCTTCGAATCGAGCCTTCCCTCATCATTATTGACATGCCAAGCCTAAGTCGTTCAATGACTTGGGCAAAGTCAATGGGTTCGTGACAGGAAAGAATTCCAGAAGCTATGTAGGCGTTTAGTTTTTTGTCACTCGCACCTGCAGTGTGACCATTTATGACACAGCCTTTTTCCAGCATGTATTTGAGAGTGTGCATTGTTTTTGCAT
>DATIDL010000040.1:0-5500 GCA_035456305.1 Nitrosopumilaceae archaeon | reverse complement strand
TTGTTTCATGTTATCACTTTAATGATTTTGAAATCTTTTCTGCTGCCTCAAACGGATCTATTGTCTTTGACTGGACTTTTTTTAGGTACATTGTAAATGTGGCACTAGAGTCTAGCATCCGCTCAGCTTTGGTTTTCACATTATTTAAAACAATGTCTCGCAATTCTGTTTCAAGTCGTGATTTTTCTTCAGCGAGTTTTGTTTTTTTCTTTTTTGTTATAAGCTCTTTTAGTTTTTTTGCAAATTCTGAAATGCCCTTGTTTGTTCTAGTCGAAGTCATCATTATCTGTGGGTTTTTTTCTGACATGCCGATATAATCGCGTACTGCATTGAAGAGCTGTCCTGCACCAGACAAATCGCTTTTGTTTACAAGATAAATGTCCCCTATTTCTGTTAACCCTGCCTTTATTGTTTGAATGCTGTCACCAGTGTTTGGATTAAAAACTACAACTGTAATATCTGATATTTTTGAGATCTCAATTTCTGTTTGGCCTGCACCAACACTTTCTATTATGATTGGATCAAATCCTGCATATTCTAAAACGCGTATGCTGTTTCTAACAGAACGAGAAATTGCACCAGTAGCTCCCCTTGATGCCATGCTTCTGATATATGTTCCAGAGTCGGTAGATTCTGACATGCGCACCCTGTCGCCAAGTATAGCGCCTCCAGTGAGATGACTTGTGGGATCTATTGCCAATACTGCAGTCTTGTAACCGAGTTTTTTTAGCTCAAGTGCAGTCTTGTTGATTAGTGAGCTTTTTCCTGCACCTGCGGGACCTGTTATACCAATGATGATTGACTTGCCAGAATTTTTGAATATTTTTTTAATTAATCCTCGTGCTTCTTTTTCTTCATTTTCAATAATCGATATGGCTCTTGCAATAGCATGTCTTTTACCTTGTTTTAACCCAGTGATAATATCCATCCCAGAAGGAATTACGGGTAATATCCACAATAAAATCTTCTTGTTTAGGTCTGCTGGGAATACCTTTGCCTGAAATAATTAAGATTCTTTTTCATTTGATTTTGTAATTTTGTGCAAATAAAGATTTTAAAACCCAACAGACCGCTTAATATTATGTCACAAAAGACTGCTACGCGCAGAGTGAAAATTCTTGTTGCAAAACTTGGTCTTGACGGTCATGACCGAGGCGCACTGGTGTTGTGTAGGGCGTTTAGAGATGCAGGAATGGAAGTAATCTATTCTGGATTATTTGCCACGCCAGAAAGAATAGCAAAGATAGCAGAAGACGAGGATGTTGATGCTGTTGCGTTGAGTCTTCTTAACGGTGCACATCTGACATTGTTTCCAAGAGTTGTCAAGGCACTCAAAGAAAAAGGAATCAAGGATGTTCTTGTCATTGGCGGTGGCGTCATCCCAGAAGATGACAAGCCAGAGCTTGAAAAATCAGGAATTACAGGAAACTTTGGTCCTGGAACTCCGTTACCTACAATAATCAAACACATCAATTCTGGCGTTACAAAACTAAGAAAAATCTAGTTTACTCTTTAGAGTCAGGCCACATCATCTGACGCATTTTCTTTCCCACCTGTTCTATCTGGTGAGATTCGATTTCTTTCATGTATCTGTCAAATGCGTTCTTGCCATTTTTCTGATAATCGCTTATCCACTCGTTGTTAAATGTTCCATCCTGAATCATCTTTAGAACTTTTTTCATGTTTTCTTTGACATTTTTATCCATCACCATGGGTCCGCGTGTCAAGCCACCATATCTTGCAGTTTCACTGACTCGCCTCCACATGCCGTTGATGCCATATCTTTGGATCATATCCACAATAAGTTTCAGCTCGTGTAGAACCTCAAAGTATGCAATCTCTGGTTGGTATCCTGCCTCTACTAGTGTTTCAAATGAATTCATTACCATTGACGCACAGCCTCCACAGAGATCTGCTTGTTCGCCAAACCAATCAGTTTCTACTTCTTCTTTGAATGTTGTTTGAATGATTCCAGCCCTTGTGCTTCCTATTCCTTTTGCAATACCCAGGGTTCTGTCCCATGCTGTCTTTGTATAATCTTGTTCAACTGCAACAATTGATGGAGTGCCAAAACCATCAAGGTATGTTTCTCTGACTTTGGAGCCAGGACCTTTTGGTGCAACCATTATTACATCAACGTTATTTGGTGCAGTAATCCATTTCCAGTAAATTGCCGCGCCATGAGAAAACGATAATGCCTTTCCTGCCTTGAGGTGAGGTTCGATTTCTTCTTTGAAAACTTTGGCTTGAAGCATGTCAGGTATCAAAATATGTATAATGTCAGCCTTTTCGCATGCCTTTGAGATTGGCAGTACCTCGTGTCCGTCTGCTTTTGCCTTTTTCCAGCTCTCACCACCCTCTTTTACACCAACGATAACTTTCAGGCCAGAATCCTTGAGGTTGTTTGACTGGGCATGACCCTGTATTCCATAACCGATAACTGCAATTGTTTGATTCTTGATTGGATCTAAACTAACTTGATCATCTTTCCATGTTTTTGCCATGCAAAACGGTCAAATTATTGCAAATATAATCTTTCGAGATTAGATTACAATCTCTTTTCCGCATTTTAAGCACCTGACCCGAGTCTCCTCAGTTTTTAGCTTTTCAAATTTTTTTGAGCCACAGTTAGGACAGATGGGACATGCCCGCAGTTTTTTCAATTTTACAACCTTACCATATCAAAAAGATTAGCTGCCTAATTTTGCTTTGTGGATTTTAATTTCAGAATCTTCAACACGCTTGAATAATGGTGAGACTGTGCCAAGAACGTGTTTTGGTGCAACACCAAATTCTGAAATGGAATTCCATTTTTGCTCTTCGACTTTGCCTTTCAAGTTTAGCTGAGTCCAAATCTTTTCTGCTGATTCTGGCAAAAACGGAAACAAAGCTATTGCTATGCTGCGAACTGCATTTACTGACAGATAGACACAGTTGTTTGTCCCAGGACCATTCTTCCATGGCTCTTTGCGCTGAAAATACTGGTTGAAAAATGCTGAAAACTCCAAGATTTTTTTGAGTGCCCTATCAAGATGGTTTTGTTCCATCAATTCTCCTACTGCAGATGAGAGACCTTTGATTTTTTCTTCGATTTCCTTGTCAAGTGAATCAAATTCCTCCTTGTCTGGAATTGTTCCAGCCAGTGTCTTTTGTGTAAATCCTAGTGCGCGATTAACAAAGTTGCCTAGGTTTCCAATTAATTCCGAGTTTATCCTTGTAGCAAACTCATCCCAATCAAAATTCAGATCATCTTGGCTGTATGGAGTGATTGATGAAAGATAAAATCTGAGATAATCTGCTGGATAAAAACTGAGAAATTCTTTTAATCCAATGTACCAGTTTCTGCTCTTTGATATTTTTTTTGCCTGCAACATCAGATGTCCTCTAGTTGGGATATAATCTGGGAGCTTGTACTCTTTTTCTATTCCAATTCTCATGGCAGGCAAAAATAGATAGTGGTGATATACGATGTCTTTTCCAATGAAATGATAAATGTCAGCAGAATTCCAAAATGCTTTACCGTCAATTCCTTTTTCATTTAGAAATTTGAGTGCAGATGAGATGTATGCGAGATGATTGTCAAACCATCCATAAAAGACCTTGTCTTTGGCATCAGGAGAAGGGATTGGCACGCCCCAAGTAATGTCTCGTGTGATATCCCACTCTATCAGCCCCTCTTTGATCCAATTTTGCACATATTTTTTTACATCCTTTTGTAAATGCGAATCTCTTTCTAGCCATTCATTTAGGTCTTTAACAAAATTTGTCAGCTTGAAAAAATAATGTTTTGTCTTTTCTTTAGTTGGCGGATTTTTGCACAATGAACACCTTGGGTTCTCTATCTCTTCAGGCACACGTCCACATTTTTCACAAAGGTCAGAGTATTGATCTTCAGCCTTGCAATAAGGGCATGTTCCGATCACGTATCTGTCTGGAAGAAACTTTTTGTCAAATTTACAGTAAAACTGGACAATTTCTTTCTCATAGATGTGGTCGTTTTTGAGTAATTTTTTGAACACGTCTTGTACAAATACAATGTTTTCAGGCGAGCTTGTCCTGTAAAAAAAGTCAAACTTTATTCCAAGTGCAGTAAAATCCTCATAATCTCTCTGATTCCAGAACTTTACATATTCTTCTGGAGTTTTCTTTTCCTTTTCTGATTGTATGAGAATTGGAGTTCCAAAATCATCTGATGCGCAAATATAGTATGCTTCTACTCCTTTTTGTTTTAGATATCGTGTTGTGATATCGGCAGGCAGATATGTTGATGCGACATGACCAAGATGAATCTCGCCGTTTGCATATGGTAATGCGCTAGTAATTACTGCCCTATTGCTCATTAGGTCTGTAAAGTGCGAGACGAATTTAAGCTATCCCCAGCTGTGTGCATATTTTAGCTGGGCTGCCGTTGGCTTGTCTATTTTAACGTCCATTGCGCCAAGTGCATCAATTGCAATTTGTTGGTCTATCTCATGTGGAACAGTGATGACTTTTTTTCCTATTTTTTTATGGTTTTTTGAAATGTAGATCATGGAAAGAAGTTGGTTTGAAAAAGACTGCGCCATTACTTCTGGCGGATGTCCTTCTGCAGCTACAAGATTTGCAATTCTTCCTTTGCCAATTAGATAAACACGTTTTCCATTTTTGAGCAAGCATTCATCAAGGTTTGGTCGTATCTCTTTTACTGATTTTGATTGAGATAGCAAAAAGTTTGCGTCAACTTCAACATCAAAGTGGCCAACATTTCCCATTATGGCACCTTCTTTCATTTTCAAGATGTGTTCTTTTCTTATCACTCCAGTTTGACCAGTTGCAGTGATGAAAATGTCACCGATTTTTGCAGCCTCGTCCATTGTCAGAACTTCATAACCGTCCATGTGAGCTTCTAGTGCGCGAACAGGATCAACTTCGGTGATGTATACTTTGGCGCCCCTGCCATGCGCTCGTGCTGCAACTCCTCTGCCTACCCAACCATAGCCTGCAATCACAACGCGTTTGCTAGCGATAAGCAAGTTCATCGCCCTAAGATATCCATCCATTGTGCTTTGGCCTGTTCCGTATCTGTTATCAAACATGTGTTTTGTGTAAGCATCATTTACTGCAATTACGGGATATCGCAGTTTTTTTTGCTCGGCAAGAGCCTTTAGTCGTATAACACCTGTTGTAGTTTCTTCAGTACCACCTATAACTTTGAGCGAAGAATATTTTTTATTACCGTGAACTTTGCTGTGACAGTCAGAGCCATCATCAGTTAAAATATTTGGTTTATGGCTGAGCACCTTTTCAATGCACCAATCATATTCTTTTGATGTTTGTCCTTTCCACGCATAGATGTGGATTCCATTTGATGCAAGAAATGCTGCAATGTCATCTTGTGTGGAAAGAGGATTTGCGGCACACACTATGACGTCAGCTCCAAGTTCCTTTGCGCCCATAATTAAAACCGAGGTTTCTTTTGTGATATGCAAGCAAACTCCTAATCTTAATCCGCGTAATGGTT
>DATIDL010000039.1:0-3931 GCA_035456305.1 Nitrosopumilaceae archaeon | reverse complement strand
AATCTAAATCAGATTCTGATGTTTGTATAGCGCATAAGTAATAACCATATAGCTTGCATACCAAAATAGATTCACAGGGTGTGTCAAGTCGTATTGGTCGAAAGTTTCTAAATAATAATACCAAACATCACCTGTGGTTGTAAGTACTATACCAATTACTAGAACAAGCCAGGCAACGCCAAGAATTCCCTGGCGGAAAATTCTTGCACCTAGAATTCCTGCTGAGAGTACTAATGAAGAAGCTATGATAAATATCAATCCGTAATAATAGTCAAAGTTGGCTTCGCCTATTGCATTAAATGAAAGGTAAGAATAAATTGCAATTATTGAAACTGGTATAATTACAACAATTGCCTTTGTTGTAATACCTAATTTTGGTTTGAAAAATCTGATATTTGTTATAAGATGATATAATCCGAGAGGATAAAAAAGGAAAAAGAAAACGTCAGCTATAGAAGGATATGTTTCTGCACCTAATAGATCCAATGCTCCATAACTAATTTCTCCTAATGCAAACATGGATAATCCCAAACCCAATGCAAAATATGCGCGTCCAAAAACTTTTGAATCACGATATTTTTTAGCTACATAAAATGCTGTGATTGAGGCTGCCAATGGATTCAAAATAGAAATAACGGAGATTATGTAATCAGCTTCTTCTGGGTCAGGAATAGAATTAATATAAAATTGAAAACCAATAACTAATCCTAAGATAATTATAAAGACTCGAAAATTAATTGAACTTTGTAGTTGTTCAGGAACCTTTTCTGGCTCAGACATTTCTAATCACTTCAAATGTGTAATTGGAAAGACTAATTGATACGGCAGGCAAGACATTGTGAAATTTACAGTTTTTCTGGTCCAACATATAAAAAATCTTCATCTATCAAGTATATTCTGACGTATGTATTACCATATTACATATTACTAATTTTGTTAAATCTAATTTATAAAATGAGCAAAAATTAGAAAAATTAAGAAAAATTTAAGAATTTATTTGACTAGAGGATTTTATAGGTTTTGTATTCTGTTCCAAGATTCTCCAATCTAGCAAATCTCTTTAACACAAAGGCTGCGGTTTGTTGAACATCCACACTAGGATCATCTAATGCTTTGGTGATTAGATCCTTGGCCTCAAACGCTCGCATCAATCCCAATGATTCTAGTGATTCATGCTTCATTAACTCACTTTTGTCGTGTAATGCTGCGTGCACCAAATCTGGAATTTTTTTTCTCATATTTCTGGCTGCTACTTGAAAGGCGGCTTCATGTTTTACAACTCCGTTGTTATCATTTTCCATTACCCAGCACATCAGATCAGCTACCTCATCAAATATCGGATCTTTAGGATCAGCCATCTCTGCTATCTCGCCTGCAAGCCAAACAGCATCCCAACGTTGAGATTCATCGTCAGAATTTTTTATTATGCGTGCACAGTGATTCAGACGTTCTCTAGGAGGCAGCTCTCGTATGTTATTTTCGTCCATTACATGCCGGCTCATTTCCATATTTGGGAATGCTGGGTATATTAATTTAGTGTCATATTACAAAAAGACAATTTCTTATTAACCGTACATGAGATAAACTCCATATGATTGGAGTAGATACACTACTGGTAAAATCGCTAGATACGGTCATTAGAGCAAATCTAAGCGAAAAGACATTACAAAAGATAGAGAATCGACTCTTTGAAAAATATGGAATGTCAATTACCCAATCCCTTGGAGAATTTCAGAAACTAGATGAAGTATTAAGAGAGTTCTTCGGAGCTGGAGCTGAAGGTTTAGAAAAACAGATTTTGGAAAACGTTTGCAAACTAGAAAAAACAAAAGACAAAGATCACGAATGGCTTACTATCGAAGACCAAGCACTTACAAAGGTAATTCTTGAAGCATTTGGTGACGATGATAAAAAGAAAATTTTAACTTCATCAATAGAAGATTCACATATTATTTCTGAGATCTTGGAAAAATGCGCCATACCACAGACATCAGGATACAGAAAAATCAACAGCATGATCAACGATGGATTGTTGATAACTGATGGTTACATAAATACAGCAGACGGAAAAAAGGTTAACAAATACATTTCAGTATTCAGAAATGTGAAAATAGATATTGTGAAAAACAAGATTACTATCAAAGTTCAGATAGGCAAGGAACTTTTAAACCACAGCCAACTAATCCCAATAATACAAAGATCATAAATTCTGTTTTAACACATATCAATACTGGTAGTTTTTTATTTCAAAATATGTCAAAGTCACATAACAAATTTTTTGTCAATGCACAGTAGTTTTCAGCATGTCGAGTTCTCCACCTTCAATTGCCTGATAAAAACCCCGTAGTAATATTACTAGTAGCAAAGTTTTAACCAATAGTCAAATCAGATACAATCCTAGGTTATTAAGATCTTGAGGAATTTCTAATGGAAAATAGTTGCCATTACCGAAAATATCATTTATAGAAAAACTCACACACTCATCTTCTCCTCGACTTGGTTATGTTTTGGTCATATGTGCAGCAGCCTTAGCGGGTCTTATTCACTCAGTATCAAAGCCAATGCTAGAACATTCTGATGTTAATCTTGTTGAGATAAACCCACTCACCTTAGCAGCTGTAATTTTTATCATCAATGGGTTATTCTTCACTCCAGTAAAAAAGAATGGAGATAGAGTAACAAAAATTGGACGAAAAAATATCATGCTTTTATTATTTATAGGCATAGCTGAAGTCTCAGCCATTATTACATACTTTTTTGGATTAAAGGAATCCACAGCAGTAAATGCGTCAATTCTTACTAATGGTGAAATAATTTTTTCATTATTAATAGCAATTGTAATTTTTAGGGAAAAATTACAAAAAAAAGAGTCTGTGCCATTTTCCCTGGTAATTGCAGGAGTGGTACTATTGCCATTAGGATACGATCTTTACCAGAATGGAATGATTATGACAAACTTGGTTTTTGGGGATTTACTAATTTTATTGTCAGGATTATTTTATGCCCTAGATATTAACATGTGCAAATATGTTAGTGATAGAATTGACGCAAAAAAAATTACACAGATAGCATCTTTCTTTGGAGGAGGCTTTGCGTTATTTCTAATTTTAATTTTTCAGATTCCATTTGAAATCAGTTTGTCACACATACCAAATATAGCTGTCATCGGTATTTTTGGGACAGGCATATCCACGTTCTTTTTCCTAATTGCTTTGAGATTAATTGGTGCAGTAAGAACTATTCTTCTTTATTCATCAACATCTGTATTTGGAATGATTTTTGCAGGAATACTTTTGCGTGAAGAGATAGCAGCACCCAACATCATTTCCATAATTCTAGTGTTTATGGGGATATATTGGCTTAGAAACAGATTTGCCATGGATGAAAAAACCATTAGTGATCTTAAAGGCAAATTCAAACACGGTAAGCTTTGACATAGATCATTGCCAACTAACTGTTATCATCTAAGTGAATCAATATTTTCGTAAGTGTCTTTTTTGTGGCTTTTGAATATCTTGATGTGGCTATAGACTCCAAATGAGAACAAAGTATACGCCCAGAGATACAACATATCAATAGGATGTCCCGTATAGTATGATTCGTCGATAGACAGTATCAAGAATCCCGTATCACCTACAACATTCAACACAATTCCAATACAAACAAGCGACCATAGAAAATTTACTTCACCTTTGAAAAACAATGTAACTCCTATCAGTGCAGGACATAAAACAATTGCATCAAGTATAGGATAGCTTGCTGCTAATGCAACTTCAAATTCATTTGCTTCGGAATTAGCATTGTATACGGTATAGAAAGTTGGAACTAATAATGCGATGGATATTGTTAATGTTGAGATTACAAGTTTTTTTGAAATCGCTTTTCTTAATGGGTATATGTACAGTATTGAAAATATAATCAAGAGCGGATA
>DATIDL010000038.1:0-4998 GCA_035456305.1 Nitrosopumilaceae archaeon | reverse complement strand
TGATTGTTATTTTCTTTATATTCCATTCTTGACGGACATTATTTTCTAATTTCATTACTGCAAAAGTATAGGTACCAACTTTGATCTTTGAAAAATGTGCTTCACCTTTGGCATTGACGAGGGATTCAGTAACTTTGTTTTCATTACCATTGTATAGTTCTACTATGAATTTACCGTCAGACGGTCCAATTTTTGTGTATGTGTTTTTGTAGATATTTACTGTGATAAGTTCATCTATTATGGCTGGCCAAGGTGTGACAATTTTGGATTCGTATTTCTCTCCGGCAGTTAATTTGATTGGAGAATAAGTGTATTTTATATCGTCACTAAGCATGATATCTGCAACATAATAGTCACTATCTTTCGTAGTAGACTGGATCCACAGACGCTGAGTCTGACCCAGATCATCTGTAGTTCTTTCTCCCCACTGTTTTCCATCTTGGGACTTGACTATTACTGTAGCACCAGGCATGGGTGTTGTTCCATCCTTGAAAAAAACGTTGAAACGGAGTCCGCTAGAAAGTGGAATGGAGATGTCAAGTCTTTCTTGGATTTTTTGTAAATTGATATAACCTACACTTGAATACATGCTATTGACATAGACTTCAACAGTGTATTTGTGCCCCAAAGGTAAAGTTATGTTGTACGGATTGCTTGATACTGATTCTATTTCTTTGTAAGGAGTCCTGTTAAAATCTTGATATATTTTTAAGACCATCCCATATTCATCAGCTCTGTCTCCATTTGTGTACTTTACATTAATCTCTACAGATCCAGTACTTTCTTCAGCATGAACTAGAATTGGTTGTAATACTAGAATTATTGCAATTAATAAAAATTTTTGCCACAATTTTATTTTTATATCTATCATGATCTCATACTCCAACTCTTTTTGCGCTGGTCCAGACAGCTTTTCTTTTAAACAATGCTTCTATAGTGGACTTGATCAAAAGCATATCGACTAGTTGTTTGTATCCTAAAACAAGGAATGGAGAAAACAAAATCATCTTTGGATCATCCCTATCAATTCGTACTGCCAGTGAAGCCTGTAGACATTGTAATAACATGAATAGTAAAAATAAAACCAACACAAAGAGACCATCTCCATAGATGATTTCTATTATGGATGTTATTATGACAGACAATCCTGCAAACGGCAAAATAATCATTGAAATTATCATGAAAGGAAATGCTAACTTGTATAGAAAGGCATAACGTGGATTAAACAAAGCCTCCATATGTCTTGAAAGAACTTGGATGTTTCCACGATACCAGCGTTTTCTTTGATTGTAAAAGTCATGCAGTGTCTGTGGTGCCTCTGTATATGCTGTAGCACTAGTACTTCCTTGTATTACAAACCCTGATTTTAAAATCTTAATAGTAGCATCAAAATCCTCTACAAGAGTATCTTTATGATAACTCCCAGCCTCTTCCAGAGATGTTCTCCTGAATGCTCCCAATGCCCCAGGAACTATGGTGATAGAACCAAAGAAATCGAATGCTCTTCTGATAATTTCTATGCCTGCAACATATTCTAACGCTTGGCACCAAGTAAGCCAGTTCATTCTGTTTCTGACTTTGATGTTTCCTGCCACTGCGGCAACGTTGTCATCTCCTTCAAACCCTTTGACTACTTGCTTTAATGCATTTCTTCCGATTATGGTATCTGCATCAACGATTACAATAATCTCGCCCTTTGAAAATGCTAGTCCATAGTTTAGTGCAGATGCCTTTCCGCCATTTTCTTTATGCAATACCTTTACTTGGGATTTGTATCTGTTAGAAATCTCTAAAGTTCTATCCTTACTTCCATCATCGATGACTATTACTTCCTTGTTAGGATAATCCGTGTCGATCAAACCTTCAATCGTTCTTGCAATCACCTTTTCTTCATTATATGCTGGGACAAGTACACTCACTGATGGGTATCTGGCAGGATCTGGAGTCATGTCTTCTCTATACTTGCTATACACCGCTAGTGGAACAAACATCAAAGTACTCCAGAATGTTATTGTCATTCCCCACAAAATTATGATTCTGTTTGGTGATTCCCAAATAGAGTATCCTTCATAAGCTGAAACAAATGCCAGTACTACGGGAAGCGCAACCATAATTATTGCAAAAGGAGACATTGTTTTTTTCTGATACTTGAATTTTGAAGACAAGTCTCCTCTTGCGCTTGAAAGCTGATAAAAAATAATGGCTCCAGCAAAGGCCATTGAAACTATGATCAAATATGTAGCCATTAGATATGCCGTAAAGAAAAGCACTCCGAATATGGTACAGACAAGGAGTATCTGGACACGATCAATTCTTCTATTGGGTGAATTAGACATAGGTAGTATACTTTGATGTGGTAGTAAAATGATATCTTTAGATGTCAAGTTGTAATATTTTCTTTTCTTTGAGATATTTTATTGCGTTAAGAACTTCATCTGCTGATATTTTATCATCTTCATACCAGTCAAATATGGTTTTAATCCATTCTGGAGTTTTTTGATGTACATTTGCATGTTGAGGTATGTCAGAAATTGTCACTATTTTCAAGCCATCATTTCTTATAGCATCAATCAAGAGTTCCAACTCATGAATCTGATTCCAATCCACTTCGTTTGAGTAACTCAACTTGTCTCTTTTCACAAAATCCTGTGGATGCATTGTCACTATGGCGTATCCGTAATTTAGTAGACCGTCCAAAATTTGCACATGTGTTTGTTTATGAGTTTTGGTAACCCAATCCGTATCGTCATTGTTAAAATTACCAACATATGCAACTGATGGCAGTCTGTAAAGTTCAGTGTTTGAGAGAGCATAAGGAGGTGGATCTGCGGTTTTGTTGGCACTAATGTATACCATTTTGTTTTCTTTTAAGGCAGATAATGTATCATCATTTAGCGCATTAAATGGAGTGATAAACCCAATAGGCATCACACCTAACATACTTGATATCTTTTCGTTTGTTTTTAGAATCAACACGTGTTGTTGGGCTTTGTCATACTCGGAAAAATTTTCATGATTCCAGCCGTGGTTCGCAATCTCGATTTTTGGCGTACCGTTTTCTAACCTTTCCTTTAGAAAATTAGTTATAACTGGATCTTCGCCAAAATAATTTCCAATAACTCCTACCGTTAGATTGGCATTATTTTTTTGAAATGTATTTATGATTTCAACTTGGGCATTATTTAGAAAATAATTTTGTATGTCATCTAGTCTAAAGGCAACACAATTGCATGAAGTAATCGCAAATGATTCTTGAATGGATGCTGCCAAGATTAGTATAACAAATATAGAAATTTTTGTAAAGAAATTAAAATACATCCATGTTCATCGTGTTAACCACTGGTTTTTCTTGTAATTCCATATTGCTGGAAATATCAACCATGATGTCACAAAAGCTGTGAGAATGTTTATGACTGGTTTGTACTTCCAATTTTTTGCATTTGAATCACGGAATTTATAATCTGAGCCATGTGCGATAGATGTTAATTGCATCCCAGCAAGATAAACCAAGGGATGCCACCAAGACTGATGTACAAGTGGAATGTATAAGAAAACTGTCATAACTATAAATGGTGTTATGAATGCCATCATAAAATCAAGATAAAATATCAACGACATTATTGGATGTTTACGCCAAAAAAATGAGCCAACAAAGAAATTTACTCTGGTGGTACCCTTTTTCCATCTTTGTTGTTGTTTGATAAACCCTCTGAGCTTTTCTGGTACGTCAGTATATACGATTGCACTTGCAACATATACTGCCTTCCATGCATGAAGAACTTGAGCTGTCAGGCCACGATCTTCTGCATCGTCATACTGTGCCATGGATTCCAACGTCCCCTGTGAAAAAGATGGTAATCCTGCATAGTGTTTTTTAAATTCAGATTTGGCCCATGGAGTGGCAACAACATACGTAGTAAGCTCTCTATCCTCACTATCATGAATTTTAGAACGCACCCAATATGGAATATAATGAGCTATTGCTTCCCTTCTGTACCCAGCAAGACATCCAGAGCAACACATTACAGAGCCAAATACACTTTCACAAGCTTTTCGTATGTTAAAGGAATAGTCATACCAAACATCTTGACACCTGGTGAGTATGTTTTTTTCAGCATTCCATGCTTTGGCAAATCCAACAGTAGCGCCAATCTTTGGATCTCCGTGAAATGTTTTCATCATCTCAGCTATGGCATGTTTGTCTATCACACTGTCAGAATCTACAAGTATGAGATACTTGCCTTTTGACCTGTAAAAGGAAATAGCTACTGCCTTTCGTTTTCCTTCATTTTCCTTATGAATCACTGTTAAAGTGGGATATTTTTTCGCTAGTTTGTCCAGAATTTCTTTGCTTCCATCAGTGCTGCCATCATTTACAGCGATTACTTCGATGTTTTTATAAGTAGAATTGTAGATGGCATCTATTACTATCTCAATCATAGCCTTTTGATTGTATACTGGAATTATTACCGATACCAATTCGTTACCCATTTTACCCTTTGCAGGATTTCTGTAAAAGAACCAGCCCACTGTTAAATACAATATGCCATGTAGAGGAAGTAGATTTGCATAAATTAAAAGAGGTTCTTCTAACTCAATGCCTAATTGTATGTTGTATGCCACAACTAGACTGGCAAGTGTGAGTATGCAGATTCTTGTCATCCATGCCTTTTTGCTGATTTTAATAATACCACTTTTTGATATCTGCTGACCGCATTTTTGGTTCTGAATATTTTTGTGAAGATAATTTTCAAGCTCTAATGTCAATTTTTCACTCCTTGGCGAATGGTTAATTCAATTCCAGTTAGCTCAGATACATTTACAAAAACAATGTTACGAGATTTTAGATTCGAAATAAAATTGTCAATTTTCTCCACTGATGTAGAATCATCAAAAGTAATGAGTACTGGATTAGTTACTGAATGAGAACGAAAGAAGTTGGTATCATGCTCATTACCATCATATTCATCAAGATCAAATTTAATGAAATTTCCTTGA
>DATIDL010000037.1:0-8388 GCA_035456305.1 Nitrosopumilaceae archaeon | reverse complement strand
AACCAAATTAAAAATGCTATAATAACAATTCATCCAGAACCTACTAGACAATGAAAGGGCAAAAGGCAATTCGTTTTCTAAAACAGGATCCACGTCTTTCTGAAATCATTAAGCAAGTTGGCAGTTATCAAATAAAACAACGAAACCACCACTTTGCTTCATTAGTAGAAGCCATTATTTCACAGCAACTTGCAGGTGCTGCAGCTGATGCCATACTACAAAGATTCAAGAAACTATATCCTGCATTTCCAAAACCTGCTGACGTTTTGGATACAAAAGATTCAGAATTACGTTTGGTTGGATTATCGAAAATGAAAATAGAGTACCTAAAAGATCTTGCAAAGAAAATAGAACGTGGTGAAATTAAAATCAAAACCTTGTCAAAGATGACTGATGAGGAAGTAATATCACATCTTACACAAGTTAAGGGAATAGGGAGATGGACAGCAGAAATGTTTCTAATTTTTTCTTTGGGAAGACAAGATGTCTTTCCAGTAGGAGATCTTGGGTTAAGAAAAGGTGTGCAAAAGGCCTTTTCACTAAAGGAATTACCAAACCCAAAAGATGTTGAAGAGATAGGGATGAGATGGAAACCATATCGTAGCATAGCAACATGGTATTTGTGGAAGAGTTTGCAGAATTTTGATAATATTGGTTAAACAAAAATGGAGTTTAATTGGCTATCAGATAAACGCCAATTCCTATTCCTGTCAATACCCCCAATACAAAAAATAGAGTATCAAATGCTACTACTTTTCTAAAGGAGGCATGAACCATTCTGTCTTTTTTTGGTTTGTCTGTAGGGTTTGTATCGTCCATAGTTATTTTCAACAGTTGGTATAGTATGTGTATATGAAAAACCTTTGTTCAATTTTGATTATGATTTTTTATCCGCATTGTTAAATTACTAGTATTATGTAATGGGGCCGGCCGGACTTGAACCGGCGACCTCTAGCACCCCAGGCTAGCATCATGACCAAGCTAGACTACGGCCCCTCAAGTTGCTGGCAATAGTGAAATTATTAAATCGTGGGTTCAGCTCGAATGATTAAAATCAAGTGTATACGTCACTAATACATTGAAGATCTGTTCCATTTGTAAAAAAATCTCAGCAAGTGAGGAAGATCATCTTGACTGTATGGAAAAAAGAAGAATAGAACTTGATGCTGAAGATTTTAAAGAATCAATTGCAGAGAGATTGACAATAGGTGATAGTAATGAACTTCACGCTGACATTAAGGGAATTTTAGAGCATTTAGGAAAAAAGAAGAAATCATAACCATTGAGCAAGTCTGTCTTTTTCAAATTTCTCTTTATCAACAAAGTTTTCTTGTGTAGGTTCTTTTAGTATAGTAACAGGATTAGGACTGGCAAACATGTCAACTTGAAGATATCCTGCTGTTTGTTTTCCCATTTCAACAAAGCACCCACCTTTTCCGTCAAAGATTGCTTTTTCTTGTTCTTGTCTAATTTGTGAAATTATGTTTTTTGCAACTGCAACCCCTTCACCTTCTGCAAAAATTCCTGCTTTTGGAACTGCAATCTTGTCTGTGACCATCATTTCATTTACATCACCTATCGCATAGACATTTTCAAAATTTGTTTTACAGTTTCTACTAACTGATACGAACTTGCCTTTTTGTGCAAACCCCGAGTCTACTACAACTGTAGGAGCTTTGTGCGGAGGAACTGCTATGAGAAGATCGAACTGGGTCTCAGAGTTTTCAAACTTGAGAGTATTTGCTCCAACAGAGACAGTTTTGTGAGAGCCATGAAAAGCGATGTTTCTAGATTTTAAAAGTTGCAATAGTTCTTCGCTTACTTGAGGTCCTGCGGCAGGCAGAGTTATTGGTGCTGGGCTGTAAAATTCGATTTGTATCGAGTTACTAGTACCAAGATCTCGTAACATCGAGCTGATGAGAAGTGCTGCTTCAAACGGGGCTGGAGGGCATTTGTATGGCATCCCCATTATTGCCATTACAATTTTGCCAGATTTGATGTTCTTGATGGCATCTCGAATTTTTGGAACGTCTTCAATATCATATAAAACAAGTCCATTTTCAGATAGACCTGAAATTTGTTCTGGTGCCAGTTCTACACCAAGTGCAATTATTAGATGATCATAAGATAATTCCTTTGATTTTGTTGTAACAGTCTTCTTTTTTGTGTCTATCTTGGTTATCTCTTCGTTTATGAAATCAATTCCTTTCTTTGTTATTGGTTGTAGTGGTCTTTTTGAAAATTCAAATTCTCTCGTGCCGTTTAGGATCCAGAGTTTTACTAGATCCATCATGAAATAGTCTTTTTTATCAATTATTGTTATTTTGATGTCTGCTGGAAGATTTTGTCTTAGCTCATTTGCAGCTGCAAGACCTCCAAATCCACCACCAAGAATCAGAATGTTTTTGGTTATAATAAACAAACACCAATCAGAATTATCTTTCTTGTTGAGTTGGCCTTACCATGATTTCGTTGACATTAACATGTGGTGGCGAATCAACTGCAAACATTATGGCATTTGCTATATCTTCAGATTTGAGAGCATCAATGCTTTTTGTGTATTTGAGAAATGATTCCAAGGATTTTTCCGTAATTGTATTTGTGAGCTCAGTTGCCACAATTCCTGGTTCAATGGTTGTAACTCGGATGTTATGTTTCGTGCTGAGTTCTTGTCTTAGGCCCTCGCTAAATGCTCTCACAGCATATTTTGTTGCACAATAAACACTTCCTGCAGCGAAAACAACTCTCCCTGCAATAGATGAGAGATTTACTATATGACCAGAATTTTGGCTAACCATGTGTGGAATTGCTGCAGCAGTGCAGAACAGCACACCCTTTATGTTTACATCAACCATTTGTTCCCACTCATCGACTTTCAGACTTTTGACAAAGCTTAGTGGCATTATTCCAGCATTGTTGATTAAAATATCAATACGATTCCATTTTTTCATGGTTGCATCAATTAATGCATAACAGTCTTTTCGCTTTGTTACATCACATGAAACAACAAGACATTCCCCGCCATTTTTTTTAATTTCATTTTGTAATTGTTCCAGTAGTTCAGTTCTTCTTGCAGCAACTGCCACTTTTGCTCCTGCTTTTGACAAAGCCACTGCAGTCGCATAACCAATACCACTGCTTGCACCTGTTACAATTGCTACTTTATCTTTAATCATATTGAAAATCTGTTGTTTATCACTGGATATTGTGTAAATATGTTTTGTTGAAATTCTTGTATTCCGATTTGCTAGTAAGTTGATTGATCGGGTTTTACTTTGGCAATTCTTGCTTGATAAAATAGTGCACCTGCCAAAGCTATTAGAACAATGGAGGTAATCCAATGTGACACTATCATAGTTACGTATGCAATGCCAAATCCTACACACATTATTGCCTGAGTCGTGAGTTTTATCCAAGATTTGATTTTTGCCACTCTACAGATGATTTCTACAACAAAAAGTCCAACAACCGGATAAACTGTGAGTAAAAAGTAAAAATCAATATCTATTCCTAAATGGGACATTTCCTATCTTTGAAAATAGTTTACGTAATTTCTAGTCTTCCCAGCTTATTTTTACGGCAATTTTCTTGCCAATGAGAGCAAGCGCATTTTCAAATGGAAGTGTTGCCACGTCCTCAGCTTCAAATGGACCATACTTCTCAAGATCTGACCCTATGATTTGGTCTATTGGTTTTAGAAATCGAACCACGATAGCTCTTGATTTATGATTTTTTGCTAGTGTCTCAAGAAGCTTCATTCTACCGTTTAGTGTTGCTGCAAGAACAGTATCTTTTCTCTGAAGTAGTTCGTCTTGAGAATCCAGAATATATCTTTCCTCATCAAGCAAACTAGAATAATCCAACTCTTTTGATTTTACTGCTTTTTCAATTCTTATTTTCAAAAGAAGAGATACCATATCAGTTATCATTTTAACTAATGCATCTTTTATTTTCGATTCAATTCCATCATATCCTTGATTTTTTAGATTACCAAGAAAATCAGATATGTTTGTATAAAGATGCGAATCAATTTCTTGGATCGAATCATTTTCGATTTCTCGTAGCAAAATTCCGTACAATGAATTAACGTCAATTTTTTTTATTTCAGACATTTACACACCCAATAATCCTTAAATGGCAGACTCCTTGTGTTATGATCAAGGTGCAAAGTTGCCATATAAAGTGATTGGTGGAGAACCAACTTCAATTTCTTATTCATCTGATGAGGTTTTTGCAAAGATAAAACATGAACAGATAAAATTCATCGATTTACAATTCACGGGACTAACTGGTAGATTCCATCATACAACAATTTCATCTAATCTGTTTACCCAACAACAAATGCAAGATGGATTGCCTAAACTTGATGGCTCTTCAATTGTTGGATTTGCGCATGTAGACGACTCTGATTTGATATTAAAACCAGATCCAAACACCTATGCACCTATTCCTTGGATAGCAAACGGCAAGACTGCCAGATTAATTTGTGATATCTATTGGGGATGGGACAAAGGTAGACTTGAAAGTGATCCAAGATCAATAGCGCAAAAGGCAGAAAAATACGTCAAAACCCAAGGATTTGATTTTAGCTTATGGGGACCTGAGGTGGAGTTTTTTGTTTTTGATAAAGTTTCTTGGGATGTCTTGACACCATACAAAGGTCAATCATACTCAATAGAATCTAAAGAGGCACCATGGAGCCAAGAAGGAACTGGATATCCCATGGGTCTACAGGAGGGATATTATCCAAGTACTCCATCAGATACATTGACAGAATTTAGAAATGATTGTGTAGAATGTCTGAATGAAGATTTTGGCATATTATGTGATAACCATCATCATGAAGTCGCAACTGCAGGTCAATGTGAAATTGATATACGATATGATTATCTAACAAACGCAGCTGATGGTGCACAAACCTACAAGTATGTAGTGAGAAATGTTGCACAAAAATATGGCAAGGTTGCAACAATGATGCCAAAACCAATTTCAATGGATGCAGGATCTGGAATGCATACAAATGTCAGTTTGTGGAAAAATGACAAAAATATTTTCTTTGATAAAGACGACAAAGAAGAGATCAGCCAGACTGCAAGATACTTTTGTGGAGGTATAATGAATCATGCTAGAGCTTTAGCTGCACTTGTAGCACCAACCACAAACTCATATCATAGGCTGGTTCCGGGTTATGAAGCTCCAGTCTATATTGCATGGAGCTCAAGTAACAGATCTGCAATTGTAAGAGTTCCATCCCACTTTAAAGGAGAAAAATATTCAAAAATAAAGCGATTAGAGTTCAGAGCCCCAGACCCATCTTCCAATCCCTATCTTGTATTTGCAGCTGTTCTTTCTGCAGGGCTTGATGGGGTCAAGAAGAAGATAGAACCAGGCGATCCAGTCCATGAGGATATTTACAAGATGAATAAGGATGAACGTGCAAAAAGAGGAATCAAATCACTACCTGCAACACTTGGTGAAGCATTAGATTCGCTTGAAAGTGACAGAAAGTTTCTCAACCCCATATTTACAAATGAAGTGATAGACAAACTCATAGAGTTAGAAAGAAAAGATGAGAGAGAAGTATCAATACGACCTCATCCACATGAATTCTATCTGTATTTTGATATTTAATCTACAATCTTCCGGCTGCTGAAAATACAAGTAATAATGCAATTGATAAAATTGCAAATCCAGCTATTAGATACGTTCTTTGTCTTTTTTCTGAAGTGCCAGCTTTGTATAGACATAATGCACCAGCCAAACCAACAAAGAGAATCATTACACCAATAGCAACTTGGTTTGCATTTGCACCGTTTTCAATTATTGGGTAAAACATTCCAGAAAGCAGTGCAAAGAAAAATATCAAATACACATACTTTACTCCAGCAAGAATTTTGGAGCCGCCTTTTTGCATAAAATCTCGTAACAAAACTCTGCAAATAAACCTTGATGGATTGTTTTAGAAACTTGTTTGTAAACTTACATGTCCATAGGTGGCATTCCGCCCATTCCGGGCATACCACCCATGCCGCCCATACCACCCATTCCTCCCATGCCGCCCATTCCTTCAGCACCCGGTGGTGGACCTGCAGATTTTGCAATTGCAATTACATCATCAATTCTAAGAATCATACATGTTGCTTCAGTAGCAGACGAAACAATTTGTTTTTTGACTGATAGTGGTTCAAAGATGTCAGTAGAATGCATGCTTGCAACAACACCTTTCATTACATCAATTCCAGTCCACTTGTTTCCTTTCAATTGTTTTGAACGAAGTGATGTTAGTGTGTCAATTGGATCCATTCCAGCATTTTCAGCTAGTGTAAGAGGTATCACCTCAAGTGAGTCTGCAAATTTTTCTACGGCAAGTTGTTCTCGTCCCTCAAGTGATTTTGACCATTCTCTAAGTTTTGTTGCTGCATAAGTTTCTGGTGCACCTCCACCTGCAACAATCATTGGGTTTTCCATCACATCTTTTACTACCATTAGTGCGTCATGCATTGATCTTTCAACTTCATCAACAACTCTCTGAGAGCCTCCACGTATGAGTAGAGTTACTGCCTTTGGATGTTTGCAGCCTTCTACAAAGACCCACCTGTCTGTTTCAACTTTTCTTTCCTCGACGTTTTCTGCAGAACCCAAGTCTTTATCAAACAAATCATCAAGGTTTGTTACCATTCTTGCACCAGTTGCTTTTGCAAGCTTGGTAAGATCACTTTCTTTTATTCTTCTTACTGTAAGTATGCCAGCCTTTGCAAGATAATGTTGTGCAACATCATCAATTCCTTTTTGACAAAACAACACATTTGCACCTGATGCAATGACTTTGTCAACCATGTTTTTGATCATCTTATTTTCTTCATCCAGAAATGACTTCATTTGTTCAGGACTTGATATGTTGATCTTTGCATCAAATTCAGTTTTGTCAATTTCTAAAGCAGAGTTAATGAGAGCAATTTTTGCATTGATAATTTTTTTTGGCATACCAGAGTGAACAACCTCTTTGTCAAGTATGATTCCTTTTGTGTACAATGTGTCCTTTATTGAACCGCCTGCTTTCTTCTCAACTTTGATATCATCTATATCGACTTTGTATTCCTCGCCAGATTTTTCTGCTACTGCAAGTACAGCCTTTACCACCATCTCAGCCAGACCGCCAGAATCTTTTCTAACAAGTTTTGTCTGCATTGAGGTTCTTGCAATTTTATTGAGAACTTCTTTATCAGTTGGTAATACTTTATCTGCCATTTTTTCCAAGAGTTGAATTGTTTTTTGGGCAGCTTTTCTATATCCATCTACTATGATGGTTGGATGAACTTCTTGTTGTATTAGAGATTCAGCATTTTCTAAAAGTGCCCCAGCAAGGACTACAGCTGATGTAGTACCATCTCCTACTTCATTGTCAGTTGCCTTGGAAATTTCAACTAGCATTTTTGCAGCTGGGTGTTGCACATCAATTTCTTTGAGAATTGTTGCTCCATCGTTTGTAATTGTAACATCACCTAGAGAATCCACAAGCATCTTGTCCATGCCTCTTGGTCCAAGACTTGTGTGCACAATTTCGGCAATCAATTTTGCTGCCGTTATGTTATTTTTTTGTGCATCGCGACCCTTAGTTTGCGTTGCACCATCTTTTAGTATAACAACAGGAATTCCTCCCTGAGCGTTCTGCATTGACATGTTTTAGTAGAGCCCGTTTTTCCCTTTTTATGTCTTTATTTGTAAGTCACTAGAATTGGCTAATTTCGTTAAACAGATGATTTTTCAAAAATCTCAATCCGATGTTTTTAAATTAGGATAATTAGTCCCCCAAAATATGACGCGATCTTCTCCTAGGGAATCTTACAAAGAAGTGTTTTCTATGCTAAAAGAGCACAATTCATGGTTTGCAAATTCCATTCCTCTCATTGCAAGTGAAAATGTCCCCAGTCCTGCAGTAAGAGAGGCAACAATATCTGATTTTGCAAATAGATACGCAGAAGGCTGGCCAGGAGAACGTGTCTATGCCGGTTGCACCTTTATTGATAAAGTCGAGTTCAAATGCATTGATCTTGCAAAAAAATTATTCAAAGCAGAGTTTGTAGATGTAAGACCAATTTCTGGAGTTGTAGCTAATCTTTCAGTTTATTCTGCCTTTACAAACCCAGGTGATGTCATGCTTGCACCATCAATTCCATCTGGAGGCCATATATCTCATGGAAAAAAAGAACACTCAGGAACAGCAGGTCTAGTACATGGATTAGATATTGAATTTTATCCGTTTGATGCAGAGGAAATGTCAATTGATGTGGATAAGACAAAACAAAAAGTAGTCGAGCTTGTAAAAGCTGGCAAGACTCCCAAGATGGCAATGTTTGGAGGTTCGGTCTTTTTGTTTCCTCATCCTGT
>DATIDL010000036.1:0-3818 GCA_035456305.1 Nitrosopumilaceae archaeon | reverse complement strand
TGCAGTTGCAGCTTTTTCTATTGTATCATCTTTAGATAATGCTCGAATCTTGTGTAACAAAGAGGAAATTTTCATAGTGAAAGCATCTTTAACTGTCAGAATTTCACGTGCATTAGTTGTTAATACTGTGCCTTCGTTCATACAATATACATCATACGAGTCAGTTTTAGACATCATGTCGATAACTTTGGAAATTGAAAATGATGGTTCAACTATGGTAGCTGGGTGTAATGCCTTTCTTATTGGCATTTTTTGCACTTCTTTTACATATTCGTATGTACTTTGATCTGAATTCATTAGTATACCTCCATTGCAACTCTTTTAATTGGTATATAATTCATTTTTTACACTGAAGATGCCCCGTGTGAGTTATAAAAAATGAAGACTGATTATTGATATTGATAATCGTGTATGATAATTAGGATGATTTCTTCGGTGAACTATCCATGCGTAAATTAAGAGATTATCAGAAATGATATTCTAAGTACATTAATAAATTAAGACTTGCATAACGCATTCTATGCGATTACCAAAAATAAATAAGATTCTTGTTCCTATGGATGGTTCAAAGAATTCACTTCGAGGGTTAGACACTGCCATTTATCTTGCAAGACAATGCGGTGCAACATTAACTGGTCTATATGTGATTCCCTTTTATCCAAAATCATTAATCTTAACCCCGATTTTATATGAAAAAGAACTTGCAAAGGCAGGCAAAGAATTTCTAGGAAAGGCAAAAAAACGCGCCGCTCAAAATGGTATTGTTTTCAATGAAAAAATAACTGATGGACATGAAGCGGAAGAAATTGTTGGTTTTGCACACGATAAAGGATTTGATCTTATTGTTATTGGTGCACGTGGACTGGGTTCAGTAAAAGAAAAGTTCCTTGGGAGTGTTTCAAATGCTGTGGCTCATAAATCGAAAATGCCTGTACTGATAATCAAGTGAGTAGTGAAATTCCATAATCTCTGTTATTGGTGCAGGTAAGGTTGGTTCAGCCATAGGTTTTCTTATTGCATCAACTTCACTTGATGATCTTGTATTAGTAAATCATAACAAGAACAGAGCAATAGGCGAAGCACTTGATATCACAAATGCTGTTCCTAAAGGTTCAACCATATCGGTTACAGGAACTGATGATTATGAATTAACAAGAGATTCCAAAGTGATTGTAATTGCTGCAAGTAGAGGAAAAATTGCTGTATCAAGAACCGATTTACTTGCAGATAACGTTTCATTAATACGGGAAATTGTAAATAACATCAAAAAACATAATGATGACACTAAGATCATTGTGGTGACAAATCCACTTGACGTCATCACTTATTTTACTTTGAAGGAAACACAATTTTCACGAAAAAATGTTATTGGAATGGGATCTAGTCTGGATTCTAGTAGATTTAGATACTTGCTTGCAAAAACGCTTGGAGTAAACCAATCAAAAATAGAAGGAATAGTCATAGGTGAACATGGAGACTCGATGGTTCCAATATTTTCTTCTGCTAGATATGATGGAAAACCTATATCAAATATGTTAGATCAAATCAAAGTTCAAAAAATAACAACGGAACTACGAAATTATTGGATATTGCTTAAAACATTCAAGGATGCTTCAGTTTTTGGTGCTGCAAAAAACACATTTGACTTGATCAAAGCAATCATTTATGACGAAAAACTACAAGTTCCAGCTTCAATACTTTTAGATGGTGAATATGGTTTGTCTAATGTCTGTCTTGGTGTACCAGTTATAATAGGAAAAAATGGTGTTGATAAAATAAACGAAATTGAACTGGATAAATCAGAATTGCATGCTCTTGTTGATTCTTCTAGGGTTGTACAAAACAACATAAAAATTTAAAAAATTAAAGAGGAAATTATTGAATTGGAATTGAGGTACTTTTTGGCTTTAGTGTTGGAGTAACTTTAGGAATTTCAACACTCAAAACACCATTGTTTAGTTTAGCCGTTGCTTTTGATGAAATCACTTTCTCAGGCAATGACATTGTTCTGTGATATGATACTTCCTTTCGTTCTTTTCGTACGTAATTTTTCTTCTTTTCTTCATCTTCTTCTTTGTGCTCTGCAGATACTTCTATTGCAGTATCGGTTACATTCAACTTTATTTCGTTCTTTTTAACTCCTGGCAAGTCTACATTGACAACGAATCGGTTTCCTTCATCAATCACATCACATGATGTAGTGGATATACTTGGAAGCGACGGCATTGCTACCGGAAAAGCAGCAAAGGCTCGTTCAAAATCTCTTCTGAAGTTGTCAAACACTCTGTCAAGGTCTGACCATCCATGCCAAAATGGAGTCACGTTAGTTGTCGTATCTATTTTTTTTCCTTTGGATTTATCCATGATCCTCTTGTTACATCTTGATATTAATCTGAGTATGCAGATTATCTTTTTTGATTATCACATGTGAAAAATATGTATCATACACATTCGAATTTTTTTTAAATAAAATTAGTTATCAATTCTGAAATTAACAGGTTGATTTAAGTACGTTCTAAGATGATTTAAAACATGGTAAATGACATTTTTAAAAGAATTCTTGTTCCTTTTGATGGTTCTACATTCTCTAAAAATGCACTCTTATTGGCTATTCAAATATCCAAAAAATTTGACTCAAAACTATTCATAATTGCAGCAGTTGATGCGTCAGATTTTCCACCAGGAATGTTACTTGGTTTATTACAAAAAGATAAGAGATTGGAACAATCTGTAAATGAATTTGTAATTGCTGTCAAATCACAAATAAGAAAAGAACTACTTGCTGGAGTGGCAGTTTGTAAGGCTAAAGGTCTTACTGAAGCATATTATGACATCATATCAGGAAGCCCTGTAGAATCTATTCTAAAATTTGCAAAGGGTCGAAAGATTAATCTTATTGTTATGGGCAGTCAGGGGTTACACGGCATTAGTAAGCTGAAGGTGCTTGGAAGCGTAAGTAGAAAAGTCTCTGAAATGTCTAGTTGCCCTGTTTTGATAGTGCACTAGATCAATACGAGGTTTGCTTGCACTGCATTGCAATGCGGTCCTGCTGGCTATATTCGATTAATAAAAAAGCATTTCTATGCAAGTTCAATTACATGGAAAACCTGTTCAAGAAGAAACAACCAAAGATGTCTTACTTGGAATCCTTGCAGACAAGTATTCTAGGGCAATACTTGAATCAACAATGGATTCACCAAAATCTGCAATCGAATTAAGCGCCGACTGCAAGATCCCAATAAGTACTGCATACAGAAGGGTGCAAGAGCTTCATGACAACAAGCTTTTGGGAATCTCAGGTTCGATTAACGATGATGGTAAAAAATACTTCTTGTACAAAAGCAAGATCAAATCAATAATGACTTGTTTTAATGGAAGTTCAGTAGAAGTTGAAATTGTTCCTAACTCTTTAGAGCACCTATAGGTTAGGAAAACTCTCTTTTTATTAACATGAAAACCAAGACTGAAAATCAAATACGCGTTTTAAATCTGTCATGAGTGTGCTATTTATTGTGAGAACCCAACTGTATCTATACACTGCACCCGTAATAACACTAACTCAGGAAAATAATATTTATGATGCGTTATTACTGATGCAAAAAAATGACATAAAGAGAATTGTTATTGTAAACAAAGATGTGTCAATAGGCATTGTAACAGAGCGTGATATGGGTATGTTTCTTGACAAGGACAAGAGTACTCGCACTCTAGATCAAATATGTCTGGGAGAAATTATGAGTAAACATCCAGTTACCATAGCTTTAGGCCAAAGTGATCATCTCGAACAATGTGCGATTAGAATGGAGACTTTTCAAATT
>DATIDL010000035.1:0-3565 GCA_035456305.1 Nitrosopumilaceae archaeon | reverse complement strand
AAAACAAACTAATTCGAAATAGGGCTGACAAGGATGATTTTGTTGTTTTAGTTGGTGGTTCTACTGGGCGTGATGGTATTGGCGGTTCACAATTTGCCTCAGATAAATTAGAATCAGAAAACCGTTCAGCGGTTCAGATTCCGGATCCTTTCATTGAAAAACTAGTCATAGAAGCTGTGCTTGAAGCACGAGACAAGGGTTGCATTAAGGCAATGAAAGATTTGGGCGGTGGAGGTCTATCATGCGCAATATCAGAAACTGCAGATGCCCTTTCTGTGGGTATAGAGATGGATGTGGCACGAATACACAAGCGGGAAACAGGAATGTCTCCATCAGAAATCATGGTTTCAGAATCTCAGGAAAGGATGCTTTTGATAACTGACAGATACAAACTACAATTGCTAAAAGAAATATGTGAAAAATTTCATGTTCCATATTCTGTAATTGGCAGAATAAAAGAAGATAGAATCATGCAAGTAAAAGTTGAAACAAATACCATTGCAAATCTTCCAAGCGGTGTTGTTGCTAATGCCCCATTACTTGATAGGCCTTCTTCAAAACCTAAATATTTAAAAAAACTACTCGATGTACCAAAACCAAATACACCTAAGGATCTTTCTAAAACTCTTTTGACAATGCTTGCAAATCCAAATATCGCAAGCAAGATTTGGGTTTATGGTCAATATGATCATGAAGTTGGAATAAGAACAGTGGTAAAACCAGGACAAGATGCTTCCGTCCTTCGTCTAGACAATGGCAAATTTTTAGCAGTAAAAATCGATGGCAATTCAAAGCACTGTTACATAGATCCTCGTCAAGGTGCAATTGGGTGCTTTGAAGAAGCATGTCGAAATGTAGTATGTACTGGTGCAACACCTATTGGAATGGTTGACCACTTGCAGTTTGGAAATCCGGAAGATCCTGAGATCTTTTGGACATTCAAAGAATCACTTGAGGGAATTGCTGACTTTGCAAGACATTTTGGAATTCCATGCGTAGGAGGCAAAGTTAGTTTTTACAACGAAACTGATAATGGACCAATCAAACCAACTCCACTTATTGGTGTTCTTGGCTTGATTGAAAATAATCTATTTAATCCGCAAAAAATATCAGAAAATGATCTGCTTGTAATAATTGGTGAAACAAGTGATGAGATGGGGGGTTCTGAGTATTATGAGTATATTCACCATGTGATTGGCGGTAAATGTCCAACTGTTAATCTAAAATCTTCAAAAGACAACATGGAATCAATCTTGAAATTAATAAATTCAGGATTGGTAAACGCTGTACATGATTGTTCCAAAGGAGGTATCGCAATTACTCTGTCTGAACTATGTATCATCAATAAAATTGGTTGTGTTGTTTCGATAGATCAGATTCCAAGTAAAAAGTTAAAGCTTGACGAAATACTCTTTTCTGAATCTCACTCCAGATATCTTTTGGCTATTAATAAAAAAAATATCAAAAAGACAGAAGAACTATTGAAGCAAAAAAACATTCAATTTGGAATTATCGGAAAATTTTCTGGCTCTAGTATAGTGTTTAAAGAAAAAGCACGGAAGGTAATCAATCTAAGGATTGATAAGGCACAAGAAAAATGGTTAAACTCGTTGGGAGCATTGGTAACAAATGGTTAAAGAGAACTGCGGTGTAGTTGGAATCTTTAGTCTTGATGGTGCAAACGTGATTCCTATGGTGATTGATTCATTACGTGCATTACAACACCGTGGACAGGAGGCATGGGGAATTGCAATTCCAAAAAAAGACCCATACAAACAGGTTGGTCTTGTATCAAGTGCCGCATCAGATTTTGATAAAGTAACAAGAGAATATGCATCTCCTGCGGCGATAGGCCATGTCAGATATTCTACCATGGGAAAAAGTAATTTGGAGAATGCTCAACCTCTAAAAGTAAAAGATCTTTGTATTGCACATAATGGTACAATTGCAAACGTCGAAGAACTTGCTGGCATGGTTGGTGGCTGTTCTTTTACACCTCAAAATGCAAGTGATACACTAGTTGCAGCAAAAAGACTTGTCTCCCTTATGGCCACTAATGGTAATCTTGGAAATGCCCTTTCCATTTTAAAAAATGAAATGGTTGGATCTTTTTGTTTTACATTTGTTTCAGATGATAATGCAGTTTATGCTGCACGTGACCCAAAAGGATTTCGACCTATGGTGATTGGTTTTAGGAAAGACATCAATACGTACATTATAGCTTCCGAATCAGCTGCACTTTCTGCTGTTGGCGCTCAGCTGATACGAGATGTAAAACCAGGAGAACTCATAAAGATCAGTGAGGCAGGCTTGGAATCAGAAATGTTTTCTGAAGAAAAAAGTCACTCACATTGCTCATTTGAGTTTACATATTTTGCACATCCTTCAAGCATGATGGAAGGTACTAACATTTACTTGGCTAGAAAAAGAATTGGTCAATATCTTGCAAGAAAATTTCCAATTCATGATGCGGATATTGTAATTCCAGTACCTGACTCGGCTAGGCCAGCAGCGTTGGGTTATGCACAAGAACTAGGAATTTCCTTTGAAGAAGGACTTCTAAAGGATAGATATAGCAGAAAGGGTCCACTACGTAGTTTTATTGAGCCTCATCAAAGTGATCGCGTAGAAATTAATCGATGGATAATTCCAATCACTGCGGTTATTGATGGAAAACACGTGGTTGTAGTAGATGACAGTCTGGTTAGAGGAACAAGCTCAAAAGCTATAATCAAAGCATTACGTCGTGCAGGTGCAAGAAAAATAAGCATGGTGATAACATATCCGCCAATTAAATTTCCGTGTTACGCAGGAATTGATTTTCCATCTCAAGAAGAACTTGTAACCTTTATGGATGATGGAAAAGAATATTCTGAAACTGCATTGACAGAAAAAGTTCGTCAAATAATAGGCGCAGATTTTCTTGGCTACAATGATGAAAAGAATCTAGCAGAAGCTGTAGGGATGGATTCTGGTTCTATGTGTTTTACTTGCTCTACTGGAAACTATGCCCCACTTGGAATAAAACCAGTCTTTAAGAGCAGGGCAGAAATCAAAGGTGAATAAGTTTGGAAATAGCATATGTCTTAGTTAAAAGCAAAATGAGTCATGAAATGGAAGTAATGAACGATATTCTAAAAATTAATGGTGTAAAAGAAGTCATGGGAACATATGGTGTCTATGATCTTTTTGTTAAAGTTCAAGCACAGACAAGCAGGGATGTAGAACGTATAATTACACACCAAATTAGAAAAATAAAAAACGTCCTTTCCACAACGACGCTTTCTGTAATTCCAGAACAGGGCGGCAAATAGCCTATATAATTGGAAAGAACAATTAATATCATTGAAGATTGGTCTTGTTGCCGCTTGTATTGCTGGCGCAATTGTCGTTATACTAATAGCAATGACATATGCAATGCAAGGACCGGCAATACAATACTCTATCTTTTTAGATCCATTCAAAGATCCACAAGATTTGTTCACCACTGCACGTGTTACAATACAAAATAATGGGAATGCTCCACTTACAAATGTGCTAATAGATTATGGCGGGAATTTCGAAA
>DATIDL010000034.1:0-3748 GCA_035456305.1 Nitrosopumilaceae archaeon | reverse complement strand
GAATAAGATTTGTCATAGAGATCAAGCCCAGATCTTTGTTGTTTTACATGCACTAGCTCATGAACTATATCAAGATACAAAATCTTCGAATCTGATTTTTTCAGATGATCATATCCTATTACAATTGTTGCATCTTCATTTTTTACAAACATGTAATGGTCTTTTTCTTCTACAATGACGTTTGTTTTTGAGAACACATCGTCAAGTTCATCTAGCGTTTTAAAAACGTCCATAAGAATTGCTGCGTTCTTCAAATCATGAAAAATATCGTCAAGACGATACGTTCCAGTTTTTATATTTCTATTTATTTTGATCATGTTCTAATTTCTTTATGCGCCGTGTTTCTACATATGTAACAACAAGTAGGAAAATAAAAAGCCATGGCAAGAACATTATTTCTCCTGCAACTGAATGAAATTCTTCAAACTCTGACACATTAGTTGATACCTTTAATGCAAAAATAGATAATGAAAATATTCTGATCATATTGACACTTATTGTACCAATTATTCCTAATACAAAATAGACAGCCTTCCTTTTTGGAGGAATGTTCATTTTGAATAAAAATGCCATCATCACAAGCGAGTATATTATTACGCTGTGAACACCTGCAGATGGCCAAAAAACTTGAAGCGCAAATGGACCATGATCGCCTCTTAGAAACATAAGGTTGTCTCGCGCAGAGGCAGTTCCCAAATCTAATGCATTTATGATCCACGCATTTGTTTGTACAAGATATGGTACTACATACTGTAATGGTCCCAGAGTGTCATATGGAAAGAATGCGTCAAGGGATAGAATTACTGCGCTGCCAGCTATGAATATTGGCCCTGCTGGAGATATGCGAATCCATTTTTTTCCAAACAAAATTGACATGGAAGAGACAAGAAATATGGACAGCACCACAAAGTCCCACAACCAAGTCCATGAGTAGATTAACTGAACATTGTAATTTGGAGCAACAGATATGATATAATCGCGTAAACCAAACTCTAAGCTAACAAGATAAACCATCGTAAGAACAGCAAGTGGCACTACTGCAAGCAATCTCTTTTTTGCTATTCCTAATTTTAGTCCTACCAGTTCTGCTACAATAAATGCAAGTGCAAAAAGAAAACCACCCCGTCCTTGATTCCAACTAAGACTGAAAGAATCAGGAAACACTACAAGAGCAAATATGATTGGACTAGCAATAAGTAAAATTGCATAAAGTATGCTCTTGTCCTGCATTATTTACCCAGCAATTAGGGGTAAATAAAAACTCTAGAGTTAGAAAAAATCCGCAATTGATTTTTGTCGTCTAGCTTGGCACAGTTTACTTTTTGCAAGCCATTCTCTTTCGCCTATGCTCATAGTCTTGCATGCAAGATCAAGAGACTCTTCAAAACTTGATACAATGTCAGGTTTTTGTTTCATTGCCATACGCACACCTTCACGAACTTGCCACACACCAAGTGGAATTGCATATTCTGGTCTTATCTCACGCAACACCATGACGGCAGCCTGTACTTTATTTTTATAAAGATATTCTGCAACACCCAGTCGTGATGCAAAGTGTGCTCCTGCAGTAACTGGGTAATGATCAAGACCTCGAGCATCTTCAAAATCTGAACCAAATCCTATGTTTCCTTGCTGATCATACCAAGCCTCTTGCATCTCAAACATCCATCTGCTGGGAAAAACAATCACTGCAAAAAAGTTTCCAAGATGATTAAATGAGAAAACACGGTGGCTGTCAATTATATCACATTCCATTATTTCAGACACCAATGATTTTGATATGATGTCATCAGTTGCAGTTATGCTCCAGCGGGTTGGAACAAGCTTTCTGTTTTTGCCAAACATTCCAATGCTAAAGCATTTTTGAATTCTTGTAATTTCGATACCACGATTATACAGATCCAATACAGAATCTTGAGCTAACAAATCTCTGGCATAGTAGAGTTTCTGAATATTTTTGTCAGATGAAGAGTTTGAAAACTTGGCAGTCTTTATTTCACCAATTGGCCCAAATGGTGCATTTTCGCCATCAATGGATGTAATAGGAATCGTATTTTTTAGAAACTCCACGTCAGAATCAATTGGTCTTGACGCCATAGCTACTTCTTGTAAGCTTTCAATGTATTTTCCTTGAGGCTCTAAAACAGAAACATTCTGTATTCCCCTTACAAGGCTCAGTCTATAGTTTACAATCGCTTCAAGGCTCTTACCCAGCCAGTTTTCCGGCGAGTCAAGCATTGTAGTATCACCATGAACTGGTGGTACCATAGGACCTACAGAGACTTTTGGATAACCGTACGAACCTACAAAGACGGATGGCGGACTAGAACCACTGATAAAATTTGATGAAAACAGGTTTCCATATCGGGACAGGTATTCTTTCCAGTTTGACTCGATTGCCTTCCTAATATCCGCAGCTGTCCTATCCAACACAATGTAAAGGATATCCTAGCTAATAATATTGTACAATTAACTAGCATTAGCTTGAAATTATATTCAAATACATATTTGAAATCTGATAAGAATGGGCGATTCCGAAACTTTTGCTGTGGAAAAAGGACATGGTGAAAAAGCAGTTCAATGGATGAACGAGGAAGCAAAAAAGCAAGGGTGGAAGTTTGAAGCAAGACTTTACGGATATGAGATAGAAACAAAAAATTTTGGCTCTTTTGAAATGTTTTCATGGATTGGAGACGTTAAAGCTGCAAGAGATCTTGTCATAAAGGCAAGCAAACGATTTAAGATCAGAGTAATCGAGGGAGGCTACAAGGCAAGGGAGATAATGTTAAAGCTTGAGAGATCAGATTACGCCATGGTTAGAAAAGGCGAGAGAGTAATTGGACATATCGAGTTTTCTTCACCAAGAATCAAAGGTAGCAAGTGGATAGTAAAATTAGAAGAAAGAAGATAACTATAGTCTTGTTTTAGCAAGCATTTGTGCCACTCTTAGTGGTTCAGGTATTGAACCTTGTAGTGTGAATGCATCAAGCAGTGTTTTTGCTTCTTGTATTGTGCAACCTTCAGTTCGCACATAAAGATCATGTCCCGTATGAAGAGAAATTTTTGTTCTTTCACCTAGATTTTTGTATTTGTCGATTTTTGATTGATATGAATCTGAAAAATGGTGTTTTATTGCAGCTTCAATTCCTTTCGAGTCTTCATATGTGACACCGATAACTGGGATTTTCAGCTTGTTTTGAATTTTTTTTATGTCTACTATATTATACATCGATATAATCAATCCTGAAATCAGAACAAAGCTAATGTCATCACGATTTAGGTTTTGATACATCAACAATATCGAATCAGTTGCATCATCACCTTCGATTGTACTTGTACCAAAGATAAAGCCGTCAATAATGAAATCACGTCTCATGACAACTCCTGCCAAATACGATAACTTGTCACCTAGCCTGAAGCTTTCTGCTACGGCTAATCCTCTTAGACCTTTTTTTTCAAGATGAAGGTGGTTCATCTTTTTGTCGCCTGAATTTTTTATAAACCAAGCTTACTATCACAATAAAAACAGCTGTAATCACGGACCATGAAGCAAATGCAGCAACATCTGGACTAGCCATAAAGTAGGAAATACAAAGCTGTTTTTAACAGCTTCATTTAGGTTGTCTTCCATCTTTTAAACAATTTGTGTTCAATGTTAAATTGATCAAGACATTTTCCAACGGTGTGATTAACAAGATCATCTATTGTTTTTGGTTTATTATAGAATCCAGGTATGGGTGGAAGAATC
>DATIDL010000033.1:0-32122 GCA_035456305.1 Nitrosopumilaceae archaeon | reverse complement strand
ATACACATGTGAGATTTACTCATACGCAATTATTTAAGTATGTTTTTTTAAGATTCCCATATTATAAATTGCCAATTATAAAAAAATAGCATGTTTTATTTGTAAATTATGAATTTCTTTAATTATATTTGCTACAATTTTCATAGTAAATAATTGGTTTGAAATCAAAATGAGTTCAATTTTTAATCTCATTATGAATTAAAATTACAATTTATATGCATTCTAAGAGGTTTGCACTTTCATGGTAGTGGTGATAGATTCACAAGTAGCTGGCATTTCAGGAGACATGTTACTTTCTGCTCTGATAGATATTGGAGCAAAAAAATCAAAAGTTATTGATGGAATACATGTTGCAGAAAATTATCTGACAGGATCTAGAATCCAGAAAATAGATTTTGGCAGCGTAACAAAACATGGAACAAAAGCTACAGAACTTTTGTTAGATATAAGAGAAGATACGTATGAGCGAAAAGGAATTGAAATTCAAGAATGTATCCTGCTTACTTCAGACAAGATTGGGTTATCTGAAAAATCCAAAGTCTTTGCAAAAGAGAGTATAAAGTCACTGATAAATGCAGAATCAAAAATTCATGGAGAGCCTGTAGAGTCGGTTCATTTTCATGAAGCGTCAAGCATAGATACTGTTGTGGATATAATTGGTTCTGCCATTGCATTAGATGATCTGGATTTTTTTTCAAACGAGATAGTTTCTACACCTGTAGCTATAGGTGGTGGAATGCTTAATTTTTCACATGGAACCGTATCAAACCCAGCAAGTGCAATTTTAGAGATTTTTATGGGTACAGACATCATCATATCAGGGGGACAAGTGAAAGAAGAAATAACTACTCCTACTGGAGCAAGTCTTCTTGTCAATTTGGCAGACAGGTGTTCAGAATTTTATCCCTCAATGAAAGTGAGATCTATTGGATATGGTGCTGGAAAAAAGAATTTTGATGGGTTTGCAAATGTACTTAAAATTGTACGTGGTGAAAATACCAATCAGTTTCAACAAGATACAGTGCAAATACTTGAGACAAATCTGGATGATGTGTCTGGGGAGGTGTTAGGTCATATGATTGATAAAGTCATATCAAATGGAGCCAAAGACGTTACGGTAGCTCCAGCCATAACAAAAAAAGGAAGACCGACTCATCTTGTATCCATAATATGTGATTCTAATACAGTAAACAACATACTGGATACATTGGTATCAGAAACAGGCACGTTAGGCGTTAGAGTAAGAAACTCTGCAAGATACATCGTACCAAGAACAATAGTCACAGTACCAGTAACTATTCATGGAAAAAGATTTTCGGTAAAATGCAAAATAGTTAACAGAGAGGGAACAGCAAAGCACTTCAAAGTAGAATCTGCAGATATCAAAACCATCGCAGAGTCAATGTCATTATCATTTAAAGATGCATATGATATAATCAGATCTCAGATTAAAGACGTAATCGATACAAAATGAAAAAAATTGATGAATTAACACATTGGTTTGATGATAAAAAAAATGCACTTGTTGCACTTTCAGGTGGGGTAGACAGTGCACTTGTTGCATATGCTGCGTATCGATCTCTTGGCACATCTTCAGTAGCAGTTACTGCCGATTATAAAACACTAGCACAAGACGAATTAGAATCTGCAAAAAAAATAAGTGTTGAAATTGGAATAAAGCATATCATAATAGAATACAATGAGCTGAAAAATCCAGATTTTGTAAAAAATGACAAAAATAGGTGTTTTCATTGCAGAATGGAGTTGTCAGAACATCTAAAACAAATTGCAAATAAAGAGAAGATAGATCTGATAGTTGATGGTACTAACCTTGATGATCTTGGTGACTATAGACCAGGAATAAAAGCACTAAAAGAAAATGGGATAAAGAGTCCATTGGTAGAAACAGGATTTACAAAAGATGAGATAAGAAAAGAGGCAAGAAGAATAGGGCTTTCAGTTTACGATAGACCTTCAAATTCGTGCCTAGCTTCACGCATTCCGTGGGGACAGCAAGTGACTGTAGAGAAGCTTGCAAGAATTGAGATTGGAGAAACAACTGTAAAACAGTTGTTTGGCATAAGACAAGTTCGTATACGGGATCTTGATGGCAATGCAAGAATTGAAGTTATGCCAGAGGAGATCAAATTACTTTCAGATAAGATCAAATTAATAGAATTGGATTCTAGGTTAAAACAAATTGGATTCAGAACTATCACAATAGATCCTGATGGATATAGACCAGGCAAGCTCAACGTGATTGCAGATTGATATATCTAGACAATGCTGCATCTACTCCGGTTCATGAAAGAGCTGTTGAGGAGATGATGCCATATTTTAGAGCGCAGTATGGAAATCCTTCATCAATTCACAAATATGGACGTCTGGCAAGTGTAGCAATTCAAAATGCGCGAAAAAGAATTGCTTCTCTGATAAATGCTGACCCAAAAGAAGTTTTGATAACATCAGGAGGTACGGAATCAAATAATACGGTACTTTATGGAATGGCACGAAAAAATAAAGGCAAACACATCATCACATCTTCGATTGAACATGATGCCATATTGGAGCCATGCAAAAAACTTGAAAGCGAAGGATTTCATGTGACATATCTTCCCGTAGATAGATATGGATTTGTCAATCTAGAAGTTCTGGAAAGTGAAATTTCATCAGATACATGTTTAGTCAGTATCATGTTTGCAAATAATGAAGTTGGAACAGTTCAACCGATCAAGGAGATAGCAAAAATTGTTCATGAAAAAAACATACCTTTTCACACAGATGCTGTTCAGGCAGTAGGAAAGACACCTGTAGATGTGAAGGAACTAGGCATAGATTTGATGTCAATTTCATCTCATAAGATAAACGGTCCAAAAGGAGTTGGCGCATTATATGTCAAAAATGGCATAAAGATAGATCCCATCATACTTGGTGGCGGACAAGAGAATGGATTTCGATCTGGCACAGAGAATGTAGCAGGAGTTGTGGGCTTTGGAAAGGCATGTCAACTTGCAAAGGACAACATGGAACAAAATCTGGAACATTTTAAAAAACTTGGAAATATGCTTTGTTCACAAATAATAAAGGAAATTCCTCATGTCACAGTTAACGGTCATCTTGAAAAAAGAATACCAAACAATACACATTTTACATTTCTTGGTGTAAACGGTGAGGATTTGATAATTAAGCTTGATGAAAATGGCATTGCTGCATCCACAGGATCTGCATGTTCTGTCAGAGTACAAAAAGCATCACATGTTCTAAAAGCGATGGGTTTTTCTCATGAACAAATAATGGGTTCGTTACGACTCACTATTGGAATATCAAATACAAAAGAAGAGATTGATGAAACGGTTCGGATTTTAAAAAAAGTGGTTAAAGAGTTACGTACAGTATCACCATATAAAGAAAAATATAATTTTTAGCTAGCAATACAACGCACTATTAAAAACATGGATAGTTAAATTAAGAACCTACATTAAGTTGATATTCTGTTTTTTTGTCAAGTGGCAAAGCTGAATCAATTCCATCCCAGAGGAAAATTTCTACAGTGTAGTTACCTGAAGAAGTTACTTCCCACAAAATTCCCGCAGTTTTTTTCTTTGCTGGATCTGCATATCCCTCAACCCAGCGTAAATCAACAACTTTGTTATTTTCATCTTTTACTTGTATGATGTATGTATATCTCTGTGATTTTTCATCATTGTTTAATATCTCGGTTACAAAATTAATTTTTTGACCTATCACTGGCTTCAATATTGGCCTATCAAAACTATCTTTCATCTGTACAGGCTTTATGTCAATATTTGGCGCAGGCTCACCTTCTACTACAAATTGGTTTTGTGGTTTAGATGATGGTTTTAGAAATGTAAGTCCTATTTCTCGCGGTTGTCCAGAATCATCCCTAAAATCAAAATAATTTACTTCTATGCTTCCCCCTGCAGGGGAGATTAATTTTGTTCTACTTTCGTTACATATTTGAGAAGGCATTTTGAATGCACCTTTGAATATTCCAGTAGCTGGACCAGTCTCAACAAGCGTAAATCCTGTAGAACCAAGCCCACCAGTTTCAATCCCATTTATTGTACATCGATGATATCTGAATCCCTTGATTTCTATTTCAAGGAGAGTATTTCCACTAGTATCCCCTACAGTGTCATCTGCATCTGATGAAGGATCATTGACTACACTATAAACGTCAACCACATCGTGTTTTAGATTTAGATCTGGATCGGTCAAAACTACAACAACTGGTTGACCAAATCTATAGGTCTGGGATTCAAGAGTAACTGTACCGGCGTGTGTTTTGATATCTGTTTTTGAGGAGATGCCGATGGTTACGCCAACATTTGCAATATCAGAATATGCCAAGTTTGTTCCTTGCGCATCATCTAATTCATCATTTATCAGGAATTTTATTTCGTCATCGATAGTTCTAAGACTGGTTATGAAGGCGGGATCAAATTGATTGAGTTGATTTGTTACTGCATATTCGATTGTTCCAGTAAAAGTACCCGAATTAGCTGAAGTTTCTTCAAGCTCTGCTCTGTATATTGCGTTGTTTACTTGATTATCATTTCTTTCTCCGAAAGAGAACAGATCAAAAACTATTGGTTGAGTATCTGTTTCAGCAGATATGGTACCTACCCCTATGTTATTATTTGACGCGTCAAAGTCCATCTCTAGAAATACTGATGAAGAAGATGGCAATACATTGATAGAATCAATAACACTGTCACTAATCTGAACAAATCCTTTCCCAGACGAAATTTGCCCCGCTCCAAGAATTTGAACTGGGCTTGAACCCAAGCTGCCAAAATATAATACCATTTTTGTATCAGAAAATGAGGTTATTCCTAATTGCTGCTCAAATGAGCGAAGATCATAATTTATCCAGTTAGTACCGCTCTGGGTTGGTACGTCTATAAATAAATTGTGTAGTGTGTTTGTCGTCATTCCAAGATCTAGTGTGATTTTTTCAAATGATAGGTCTGGAGATGCGGTAGCAGGGATTACTAACCTATCAGAGTTTTTATCAGGAACCGTTGCTGAAAATGATGTGCCACCTACAAAAGAGCTTGATTGTGGATAAAATATTACACTTGATGTTTTTTCTAGTGTTACTGGATTTCCTATTTGCAATGTTGGAATAATTGCAGAGCTTCTGAATACATCGAGATGTTCTCTTGTTCCTGGATTAATATTTTGATCATTATCCGTTAATGTGATAGTTGCTTTTTGTCCAGGATTAAATTTTCCACTTTGTGTTACAAATGAAAGTGATGCAGTAAAAGAACCAGATATTATTGATTTAGATTTAGAGTTATATTCTATAGAATCTGATTGTCCACGCGGGGCATTATTTGAAATTCCAATTGTAGATTCATCGTTAAAATCAAAACTTTCAAAGATTCCAGAATTTGGTTCTGTTTCTACAAATGTTACTATTTTTGTATATACCGTTGTTCCCGTAGTCACAGAAGACGTGGGTTGAAACTGATTTGTCCTAAGTTGTACTACAGAACCTAGGTTCAGCCCCACATTTCCATTTTTTTCAAAATCTAGACTGGCAAGATATGGATTTAGATTTACTAGTCCTAATCCCCCATTTCCAGAGTTTGAACCTGATTCAGTGAAAGCCTGATAGAAAGTTGCACGCGTAGAATTTACGTTGAAAGTCCAAGAGTCTACAGAAGTAGGATCTTGATTTAATTGCATGTCATTTATGGTGGCAAAGACTTCAGATCCTTTAGGATATGAATTTCTGTCAAGATTAAAGGAGATGTTTGGAATGTCAGAATAAACCAATTCTACTTTTTGTGCACCACCGCCTTTATTGTAAATTATTACGACGTTGTCATTGAAAGAAAAAAGTTGAACAATTGGCCAAGCGTTTGGATTTATACCAATCTGACCCGGAGACACAGATGGATTCAAGTTGATACTTCTAGAACTTCGAATCACATTGTTTTGATTTGAAGGTGTGCCCAAGACACCAGTACATGCAGTAAATGAAGAAGTACCTTGAGTTGCACCGGTAATGCCGTTGTCATCAGGAATTGCTACACCCTCAGTGCCCGAGAAAGACGCACCAAGTACTGATGCATCAGTAGATTCAGCACAAAAAACACCAAAATCCAGACTCTTGCTTGCAACAGCAAGAGGAACGATCTGATCAGCCGCTTTGGCTTTTTGCAGATTGGCAAAATACGCATACCAGTTTCCATCAGAACCCTGTACCATGCGGAGCTTATTCCCATTCAATGTGACATCGGGTTCACCAATACCACTGTCAGTATCTGATATGTTGTTATCACGTATTATCACTTCAATTACCATCGATCCGAAAAAGTGGTTTTCAAAAGTATTGTTTTCTGCAGATACAAAAAGATTAGGATGACTAGACTGTGCCTCTACGGAGATAATTGAAAATGAGGCAATTATGAATAGAATCAACAACATGATAACATATTTACGCAATTTTATAGCTAAAGAACGGGGAACTGTCAAATATTGTTGTCGCATGATTTGTACATGTTCATGTATTTAGGTCCAAGATTTCAATCTAAACAAAAATGCTTGTCAGATACATCACAAGCATTCCTATTGCAAATCCAGACATTACAGATGCGGTTGAAAATATTTTTTCGCCATCTTGCCTCATCCAATTTACAAGGGAGATAACGACTTGAAATATTGCACCTGCACCTATTGACAGAAATACCACAGCAGCAAATGGAGAATAAATAAATCCTCCCATCCATGCACCAAAAATTGCTGGTGTTCCTGCAATCATTCCCATTGCAGCAAGCTTTCCAATCATTGGTTTTCCACGTGCCATTGGTGCCGCAATTGCAAGACCTTCAGTTGTATTATGTATAGTAAATCCTACAATTAGAAAGGTGCTTAGTGCAATTTCGCCAAGACTAATCGCAGCTCCTATAGCTAGCCCCTCTCCCAAATTATGCAAACCAATACCTATGGCTATCATCAAAGCAATTACAACAGGTTTGTTCGCAGAAGAAGTTACTCTACCAATCAATTTTTCAGATGAATAATACAATCCCAGAAATGAAATCACAACAACTGTTGCTACAAGTAATGGACCGTTGAAGGAATCAGCAAGATTTTCTGTAGAAATCTTTAGACCCTCTACAATTGCATCAATACCCAAAAACAGTAGCAATCCTGCAGTCAAAGCAAGGAAGAATTTGTACTTGCTTTTGCTCATTTTTGCTATAAATGGAAACCAGAGCAGTCCTATCAACACTGGAATTATTCCAACATAGATACCTATTACTGCAAAGTAGGATGCAAGCTCAAAGTTGGGCTCTGGTGATAATGCAGCTGCCGTTACAGATTTTGCAAATCTTGTTCCATCATTTACTGTAATCCCTATTTCATATGGTTCAGCTTCATTCCATTCAAATGGGATGATCACTTGAGCAGTTTCAAATCTACCAAGATGTTTATCAGGTTCAATTGCGGCTGGCTGTATCCTGTCATTTACATCTGCCTGTACAATATCTACTTCTATAGGTCCAGTATTTCTGATAGTAATCACAATTTTTGAATCATGAAAAGAAACTTTCTCTATCGTAATCTCTGGAAGTGAAACACCAAAATCAAGAAGATTAGATCCAGGACCAAAAAGATATGCGATCATGCCAGCTAAAATAACAATTGGAATTATAGCAGTTACAACAACCTTAGCTTTTGATGTTTTTTTGGCTTCTTCCATTACTGATCACCATACAAATTTTTATTTTCTGTAGAGTTTTTTACTAAAAAGAGACCAGTCCAGCCCTTTTCAGCAAATTCTGTCTTGTGTGCATGAAACAAGTATTTTCCAGGATAAGTATAGCTGAATTCCATGATTCCTCTTTCTCCCTGAGAGAATGTAATTACATCTGTGTATGCAGATGGTATTCTATACGTGCCTGTAGGATAGTAATCAAACAAGTTTCCATGAAGATGCAAATTGTTTATCTGGTCAAATTCTAAAATGTTGACTACATAGATTCGAATCAATTCATTTGTGTTGATTTGAATTGGGTGATGTTGATAGTAAAATGGTATTGTATTTGCTGCATAAAAATTGTTTTCAGTGTCAAAGTCCGTATCAAAACCATTTAGAACCATTACCATCTCATCAGCAGTAGATCTTCCCTCTTTTGGATCTACGATGTATGCACCATACAATCCGTGTGAAATATGTTCCTCAAGTGGCATCACATGACAATGATAAGGATGAATCCCTACAGGTCCTGCAACAAATTCGTATGTAAATCGCCCTCCATTTTGTCCTACTGGTTCCAAAACTCCGTCCATTTCTGCTTCATGTATTCCATGAAAATGCATTGTGTGTGATTTTTTTCCATTGTTTATGAAATGTATTCTGACCAGATCTCCTTCCGTAGCTCGTATAGTTGGCCCTGGGACAGTTCCATTAAAAGTCCATACATTGTAAAACACTCCGGGAGAAATTTCCATTATTTTGTCATCTTCTGCAATTATTGTAAATTCGCGAACAACAGTACCATCTGAAAGTGAAGATGTTCGCCCATAACTAAATTCCCGCAAGTATTTGTCGGGATTGAATTCTAATGGCATACCAGAATAACCTATTGGATCAAGTACATCACCGGTAGTTTTTATCAAAGCTCCAGAATGTGTTAGAAAAGTCTTGGGTTCATTTTCTGCCGCAATATCAAAAACTGGCAAAACAAAATAGATGACAGATATAACACATGCGATTATCAAAGCTAAAAACATCCGTTGAGTCATTGTTTTCACTAGGTGCATTTGAGTTTGATAATGTGTATAGATTATTTATAATTTAGCCTAGGCTAAATTTGTTACCTTAGGCTAAATTATTATCATAACTCAAGTTTTAACTAAGGGTTTTGTCGCACTTTCGCTATGAAAAAACCATTATTACTTCTTGTAATAGGAGGATTTTTGGTAGTTTTTGGGATTGGACTTTCAGTATATGGGTCTCAGCTAATAATTGAAAATCTCGCAACACAAGACCAGCGTCTGGGAATAGGCATGTCTATGGAAATAACAAAAGATCTTGATTTGTCCACTAATGAAAATGGCGTTTATGTAATACAAATTACAGATTTTAAGAATGAAGATCGTGTAGATGCCACTGTTTTTGATCCATCTGGACAAATTCTTACTTCAAAAACCATAGAACACAGTCCTCTTCAAGATAACTTTGAGATTTTAACCAGTGGCACTTTCAAACTTTTAGTTGAGAATTTGAGTGAGCGAGAAATCGATGTTACAGCTGTCATAGGAAATCTACCACAAGATGAATCTTTAACAATAAGCATTTTTGGATTCATCGTAATAATAATAGGATTAGTTGGTCTTGTGGTTGGAATAATTTATTTTATCAAGTCACGCGGGAAAACAGATGTCAATTAAGAAATGAATCTAATTTGGTAAGACCATCGACGACGCCAGAAAAGTTTTCATCACTTTCCATGATCTTGTTAAGTTTTTCTTGATCTACCACAAAAATCACGCTGTTTTCGTTTTTTTGTATATGGACAAACCCATATTGTATCACATAGGATAATTTTTCATATATTTCATTTTCTGTCATTTGTAATTTGTCTGTCAGAAATGATAATTCTTTACTTTTGTCTTCAAGCTCTAACAGTATTGCAGACACTTCAGGATCAGTCAATGTCTCAAGCATCTTTTGCTTATCATAATTTTCTGACATTCATGTTACCATGTTTGCTTCGAGTTTAAAACCTTCTTTTTATTTGAGATGAAATCGTTTATTAGAACATGATCAATGTTTCCCGGATTGATATAATAGGCTCTTCCCTTCAATTGCATTTCAAGTCCTTCTACATAAGTTAACAGTTCATCTTCTTCACTTACCATTATGGTATCAATTTCTATCCCCTCGCGTTTACATTTTTTTGCTTCAGAGAGAGTTTTAGAGTCTATGAATGGATCGACCTGCCTATACCTATAACATAGGTATACCAGTTGACCATTACCTGTATCTAGTTTCAGTTCTCGTTCATTTTGTATTTTTAAAAGTGTGGCGTCATCAGGTTTGTAAAAGTGAGAATATGGTTTTTCTGCAAGAATATCATTTTTTTGATTTTCGTTATCAATGAAACAGGCGCTTGGTTGACCATCTGTTATCACCACTATTCGTTTATTTTTAGCCCCATCTTGTTTTAGAATCTTAAGTGCCAGTCTTAAAGCTGCTTGATAATTTGTATAATGTAGGAAATTATCATTTGCATCATATGTTTTCAAGTATGGAATATCATGAGGGTTTACTTCAGATGCAAATGAACCAAATCCAACCACATAGATCGAATCATTTGGAAAGAATTTTTTGTTTAGCACATACAAGCTCCATAATGCCTTTTTAGCAGCTTCAATTCTACTTCCTTCACCTGCACCAATAGAATATTTCATGGTGGAACTTAGATCAATGCAATATACTACTGCAACCTTTACTTCTTCAGTTGTTTCAAATTCTTCAAAATCCTCGAGTTTCATCTCAATCGGGAATTTAATTTCTGAATTCTTTTTTGCTATTCTTTGTACCGAATTTAACACAGATTGTGGAACATTAAGAAATTTTAGATCATCGCCAAGTTCAAATTTTTTTGATGTATCTTGAATAACATTGCCAGAGCCAATCTTTTTCGTCTCATGTAATCCTGATCCTCCTTCATTAATTGTCTTCATTACGTCAGTAAGGATTTTTCCACCAATTTCAAAGAAACCTTTATTCGTTAACCATTTTTTTTCGTCTTTTAGATAGCCTTTTTTGAACAAGTATTTTGTAATAGGTTCTCCGCTTCCATGGATTTCTGTCTCTGTGTTTTCATAGTTTTTTTCTTGAGGTTGCTGTTCATTTGGTTGACTGATGCTTTCTTGTAGAATGCGTTCAAGATCCTGCATGTTCATAGTTTTTTCTTTTAGTGCTTGTTTGGCTAGAGTTTGAAGAATTTTTTGGAGTGTATCATCGGATATTTCATCATTCGATTTTTTGTCTTTTTTTTCTTGATTTAGAAAATAGAGAAGACTGAAAGCATCAGGTTGCGACATACCCATCTTCTTTTTTGTCTAGTATTTTTGGTTCAATCCAGCATAATCCTTCTAATACAATTTCGGTGATTGCAGCTCGGAGTTCATTGCTAGTTTGATCGGATAGTAATAGCAATTCAGAATTGATCCCATACTTGTGTGTCTTTTCCTCAAATTCTCTGTGTTCTTCACGTACACGTTCAAATATTTTATGAATTAGATTTTTCATAGTCTCAAAGCCACGTAATTGGTTTTCGTATGATGCTTCTATGCTATTCATTCCAACAAGTTTTTGTGAAACCTGAAAAGTCTTACCTACAAATTCTTGTTTTATTTTCTCTAACAGTACAGGATCAATGTCTTTTATGTATTCAAGTGAATATTCTTTAAGGGAGCTCATAATGAGATCTCGGAGTACTTTTTCTCTATTGGCAACCGTATCATCCATTTCTGTCAATTCAAACTTTGCAGCTTGAGAGATGCAGAAAATATCACATGGTCTTGGAATTGCCATTATGTTATGCAGTATAGATCTGGTTCTTTCCGCTTCTCCAATAAGAAGCTCAAGACAATGAACTCCCATTCTTACACTGACTCCTTTATCTTGATTAATTTCTTGACTTGTGCGTGCATTTTGAATTATTCTTGCTAGAATTTTTAACATAAAAATAGGCACAAAAGATTTTGAAATTTTTGCTTCTTGTATTATAATTATCATTTCATCTTCTATTGATTTTGGATAATGAGTGTGAATATGACTTCTCAATCTATCATATAATGGCTCTATTATTTTACCAGAATGAGTGTAATCAATTGGATTTGCGGTTGCAAAAAAAGCAGTTTTTGGTTCAAAAATTACAGGGTATGCACCTGTAGTGAATCTTCCTTCTTGGAGTACAGAAAGTAATGCGACTTGTTTTCTTGTATCAAGAACAGGCAATTCATCTATACAGAAGATTCCATGCTTTGCTTGCATTAATTGACCAGGTGAATATGATTCGATTTGATACATCTCGATTCCTTTTTTTGTAATTTTTATAGCGTCTATTTGTCCGACCAGATCCTTGACAGAGATATCGGGAGTTGCAAGTACATACTTGAATCTGCATTTTCCTTCAACCCATTCTATTTGAGTATCAAGTTTATTGTTACGAATTTTTTCTATACTAGTTGAATCAATGTAAAATTTTGGAGTAGCCATGACATAATCTTGATCTTCTAATAGAGAAATTAGTTCATCTGCAGGTAGATCTACTGGGGAATCATTTGTTATGCTTCCTTTAATTACGGGTATTGGAGATAGAAGATTTTCAGCTATGGTCTCAGCAATTTTTGTTTTTGCTTGCCCTATCTGTCCTACTAACATTACATCATGACAAGATAAAATTGCCCTATCAAGTGCTGGGATTACATCATCATCAAAGCCTATAATTCCCGGATATTTTGGAGAGTTGGTTTGAATTTTTGAAATCAAGTTTTGCCTTAGTTGTTCTTTTGCCCCAACAATTTTGTAATTGATTTCTAAAAGATCACCAAGTGTCTTTATTTGTTCATGATCTTCAGGAAATCCTGCCATAATTTCGGTGTATTTTGGTACAGAAGAATAACTTCGTTTTACAAGTTCAGATATTTCTTGTCCCACTTTAGTAAATTATGTCAGAATGCGATTTAAAGTATTATTCGTTTTAGCATGGTTTTTATCGGGGGTAGAGGAAATTTTTTCACTTGGCTTCACAAGAATATAGACACATCGTTAGGATTGCTGGAAAAGATGTTCCAGGAGCAAAGAAAATGATAATCGGGGTAAGCCAAGTAAGAGGAATTGGCTATAATTTTGCCAAAGCCATTTTGGATGTGCTCAAGATAGATCAGAATAGTAATGTTGGATTTCTTAGCGAATCGCAGGTAGAAGCAATAGAAAAGGCCATGAAGAATCCATCTTCGCTTAACATACCGTCTTGGTTTCTAAATAGACGAAAAGATATTGATTCTGGAAATGACTTGCATCTTATTACTTCAGATATAGAATTTAATGTTCGAAATGATATCGAACGAGAAAAAAATACAAACAGCTGGCGCGGATTTCGCCATACTTATGGATTAAAAGTTAGAGGACAGAGAACTCGCACTACTGGAAGAAAAGGTGGTGCCGTGGGAGTTCGCAAGGGAGGCAAAGTTCTTCCTCCAGGAGCAGTTCCAGCAGAAGGTGTAGCAGCTCCAGCAGAAGGTGCAGCAGCTCCAGCAGCCACTACAGCTCCAGCAGCAGGTGCAAAGACTGCAGCTCCAGCAGCTGCTACAAAAGATGCCAAGCCAGCGCCAGCAAAACCGACGGAGAAGAAACCAACAAAGTAGGTGTATGAGATGGGAGATCCTAAAAATTCTCGTAAGATCTGGAGAAAACCTAAGCGTCCACTAAATTATGATTTGTTAAATGAAGAACTTTATGTTCTTGGAACATTTGGATTAAAAAATAAACGCGAGTTATGGAAAGCACATACAGAACTTTCCAGAGTTAGAAACCAAGCAAGATCACTCTTAGCTTTAACTCAAGAAGTAAGAGAAAAAAAAGAGCAAGTTTTGATGAAGTCGTTGATCAGAATAGGTTTAGTAAATGAAAATTCTACACTTGATGATGTTTTGAATTTAAAAGTAACAGATTTACTTTCTCGTAGATTACAAACAATTGTTCAGAAGAAAGGTTTGATAAAAAGCCCATATCAAGCAAGACAGGCAGTGGTTCATGGCCATGTAATGATTGGAGACAGAGTCATTACCGTGCCATCATACACAGTAAAAACAGAGGAAGAGAGTCAGATACATCTTGCGGCAGGCGTAAATGTGAGTCAACCAAAACAACAAATGGTTGAAGCCACAGTAGCAGAACAACCACAAGAATAAGATTACTTATACGCAATTATTATTATTTGGATAACAGGTAATACCACACATGTGTTCAATCATAGGTTATCTAGGAGAAGGATTAGCGGCACCAGTTTTAGTTAAGGGTCTAAAACGTATGGAATACAGAGGATATGATAGTGTAGGAGTTGCGACATTTTCGGAGAATCAAATCTCTGTAAGAAAAGGAGTTGGCAAAGTTTCGGAAGTAAACAACACAGTAAAACTAGACACATTGTCTGGAAGCGTGGGTATTGGGCATACGAGATGGGCAACACATGGTGGCGTAACTGAGACAAATGCACATCCACATCCATCTAGTTCAGGCGAAGTAGCCATAGTACATAATGGCATAATTGAGAATTATGCTGAATTAAAAAAAGATCTACAAGGGAAAGGGTATAGTTTCAAAAGTGAAACAGATAGTGAGGCTATTGCAAATCTTTTACAATACAACTTTGATCAGATAAAAGATATCAAGAAAGCAATGATGCAGACAGTATCAGAGCTAAAAGGAAATTATGCTTTTGTAGCAGTGTTTGGAGATGGAACACTTTCTGCAGCTAGATTTCATGAACCATTGATAATAGGAGTAGGAAAAGAAGGATATTTCGTTTCAAGTGATGTGCTAGGATTTGTAGAGCATACAGATGAAGTGATCTATCCAGACAATCGTGAATTTGTGGTGATCAATCCATCAGGCATTCAGATCTTTGATTTTGATGGAAACCCAGTACAGCATCAGATTACAAAAATATCAAAAGAGCTTGCTGATGTGTACAAAGGAGATTATGCGCATTTTACGCTTAAAGAAATTTCGGAACAGCCAGATACAGTATTGAAATCTGGAAACAATACAAAGATTGAACTTGACTTGGCCACAGAGTTTGTAAAGCATGCAAAAAATCTTTACATTACTGGAAGCGGTACTAGTTATAATTCAGCTCTTATTGCCAAACATCTTTTCTCAAAATATGCAAAGATAAAAGCAGAACCAATAATATCAAGCGAGGTACAGTTTTCGCCTAATTACTTTGATCATCAATCAATACTAATTGCAATCTCTCAAAGTGGTGAGAGTGCAGATGTTCTTGAAGCAGTAAAAATTGCTAAAAAAGATGGCGCAAAAATTATTTCCATAGTAAACATAATGACTTCCTCGCTTGTTCAGGATTCATCCATTTCCATCGGACTTAATTGTGGACCAGAGATCGGGGTTGCTGCGACCAAGAGCTTCACGTCACAGCTAGGAGTACTATACAAGATAGCAGATAAACTATGTGAAGGATGTATTGGATTAGATTTCAACAAAGTTTCAGAATCCATATCTAAGATACTTTCTGATCATACCAAGATTCAGGATATCGCAAAAAAACTCAAAGTGGTTTCAGACATCTATGTACTTGGAAGAGGGATTCATTATCCTATTGCGTCTGAAGCAGCTTTGAAATTAAAAGAACTCACGTATGTTCATGCAGAAGGTATTCCCGGGGGAGAGTTAAAGCACGGACCTTTAGCACTGATGGATTCCAATGTGTATGTTTTGATAATAAATCCAGTAGATTCGACTTACTCAGACACACTAGCAAGTGCACATGAAATCAAAGCTCGTGGTGCAAAGATAATTGGAATTTCAGATAAGCCTAGTGATGTGTATGATTATTGGATTGAAATTCCATCAGTAAATGAAGCATTGTTTCCTCTAGTTGAAATAATACCTATTCAATTACTGGCATACTATTCTGCACTTGAAAAGGATACGGATCCTGATTATCCAAGAAATCTTGCCAAGTCTGTTACTGTAAAGTAATTCGTTGATATTCTTTCTCAGTTAATGAAAGAAGAGTTCTGCTGTCAAGGCCTGTCTTTATCATACATGCGACCGATGCGCCTCCAGCACCAGCACCTTCCTTAACAAAACCTTCAGCATAGGAACGTAAACCTATGAATTTTGATTGTTGAAGTTGCAGTTTTGCAACAAGTATAGGAATATCAGATATTTTCCTTACAACATCAACTAGGTTTGCAGTGTTGTCCTCTATTATGTATGACGTTGTTGCTATTGCAGTATTTTCTTCGTTAAAACCAATACTTTTTGCAAAAGCCAAAACTGCAGCCATCTGAGTTCCTCCTGCCAATATCACGTTTGTGGATTCAGACGCAGCGCTTAGCATTCCTGCTACAGATGGAATCATCGGATCACCGAGCTGTGAAACAATATCAAATGGGTCTCGTGATTGTAGTCGTTTTAGTGCGGTTTGCACTGTTTGGTTTTTTAATTCAGTTGGATTTTGTGACATGCTACTACTTACAGATGCATTTAATCCAAATCCTGTCAACACGCCTAATGCAGTTGTAGTTCCACCGGGTATGCTTTCGCCAATTACAAGACAATCAGTTAAAGATCCAAGTGATCTACCAATGATTCGTCCATATTCTGTTGCTTTTCTTATTAATTCTGGTTCTAAAGCAGGTTCTAGTGCGATATTTTTACCTGGTACTAATCCAAGATCTATACATGGAAGCATTGGAGCTATTTTGCTTCCGGCATCTACTACAAAGCTTGGAATACTAGCAGATTCTAGTGCGACTTTAGTTAAAAGAGCAGGAGTTGGTTTGCCATCAGGAGTCATAGGTATGGCATCTATGCTTTTGCAATAACCGTAATGAAGAAATTCAGCATCTGCCGCGGGTGTGAATTTCAGTAATTCTGGATTTGCGCCAGCAATAGTAATCCCCGGAATTTCACATGTTTCAGTGTAAGAAATTACAAATGAGAATACAAATTTTTTATTTTGTGTTTTTTTTATAAAATTATTGCCCTTGTTGACATTTCCTAAGATGTCTATGTTTGTGTTAGTCATTCACTATTCATGAATTCCACAAATTCTTCTTCAGTCCTTGGTTGAAGTACAAAGTTCATCTTTTTTTCTTTACCTATTGTTGACGTTACTGAATTGCCATAATTATGTCCAGGATATAGAACCAGTTTTTCATCCATTTTACTTACAATATCAAAAAGACTATGATAAAGTTCCCTTGCATCGCCACCAGGTAGATCAACTCTTCCACAGTTACCCACAAAAAGTGTATCACCTGAAAAAATTTTCCCATCCCCAACTAGACACATGCTGTCCTTTGAGTGCCCTGGAGTGTGAAAAACAGCAAGTTCTAGATTTCCAAACTTGATCTTATCACCGTTAGAAACAGTCATGTCATTTTTTAGCGTAGAAGATTTATGCTGTATTATTTTTGCACCAGTGGCTTTTACTATGAATTCGTTTCCAATAGTGTGATCAAAGTGATAATGTGTATTTATTATGTAGTTTACTTTGAGATTGTTTTTTTCTATTATTTGCAGTACATCTTGTAAATCCCAAGATGGATCTATAACAACAGCATCATGTGTTTCTTCATCCTCCAATATGTAAGTAAAGTTCTGCATCTCACCTACTTCTAGTTGGTGAACTTTCATAACACACCAAACTCGGCTTCTGGTGGAATGCCAATTTTTTCTACTACAATGTCACCGCACAGATCCTTCCTTTTTGGCATACCAACTTTCATTTTATGAAATGTCACTGTTGCATTTGCCTTTACACATTTATCGCTTGTATTACCAGTGTCAGGATCTAGACCAGAAGGCACATCTACTGCCAGCTTGAACGCATCGGATTTGTTTATCATATCTATAGCAGATGCATAAGGTTCCTTTATGTTACCAGATATTCCAGTTCCCAAAATTCCATCTACAATAATGTCTGCATTTACATCTAATTGTCTTGCATCAGAGGTGATAATCAATTCAAGTGAGATCATCTTTTCCAGTAGATTCCAATTTGTCTTGCTTTCACTAGTCTTGATTTTACTTGGATTTCCAAGTAATACTACTTTAACATGACAACCATGTCCTGCCAGATGCCTAGAGACAACAAATGCATCGCCTCCGTTATTTCCAAGACCTGCAAAAACTAGAATCTTTTTTGATGAAATATCAGAAAATCTTTCTAACAAATATCTTGCCGCAGCTGCTCCTGCATTTTCCATCATAAACTGTCTTAGAAAACCTAACTGGTGACCATTTTCTTCTATCTGCATCATCTGTTTTACTGTTATATCCACGTGATATTTCAGAAAACATGTCAAATAAGGGCTTTACCAAACGGCTTTATCTTAGTTTTTTATTTATCCCAACATGACATTAAAAAATGTAAAGGCATCTTTGTCAAAAATTTCAAATTCTCTAAATAAAACTCAAAACGCTCGCGAGTATTTGATAAAGAGTACACGCGAGGTCATAATTTTGTGCAGTCAATCAATAATATCCATTCATAGATCTGACATAAAGACCGGTAAAGAAAAAGCTGAGCGTGCAAAAAAACTGCTCGATGAGATACGAAAAAAAGCAAATGGTGAACTTTACAAGCACATCATGATGCCGGAACAAGAACTTGTTGAAGCTTTTGCGTTTCTTTCTGTGGTTGAAAAATCAGACATACCTTCTGCAGAATCACTTGGAGTTAGAGGAGAATCATACATTCTTGGTTTGCTTGACTGTATTGGTGAGCTAAAAAGATTGGTTTATGACAGTATCATAATAGGAAAAGTGGATGACGCAAAGAAATTCTTTGAGGTAATGGAAAATCTCTATCTGTTTTTGTATCCTTTTGCAACATATGACAAAATAGTAAACGAAGCCCGCAGAAAACTAGACGTAAATAGAATTCTTATTGAGGATACCAGAGCTGCCGTAACCGAAGAAATAAGACGATCTGTTCTTATCGACGCAATAAATAAGAGTAAAAAATAGGTCTAATACAATTATTGATTCGTGGCGGTATAATTGTTCCACGTGCTGATTACATATTGAGTTTTGGTATTCTCGGATCGCTTTACGGCATCATAATATGCAGATACTGGGAATAATCGGTATTCATCGTTGTGTTTCATTACAGCTAACGTGGAGATCATTTTGGTAGGTTTTTTGAAATTTTCTGGTGCCATGGCATATAGATCACATGTGTTTAGGAATCTTTTGTATTCGTCCCCAAATACTACAAAGCAAGTGTCTTCTAAATTCCACTCTGTTACTTTTCCAAGATATACGGTATAATTCCCAACTGTCAAGGGTGCGCCTTTTGTTCCTTTACTATACGTAACTGGGGCAGGTGTGTTTACGAAATAATTTGAACTTCCAAATCCTGTGCCATACCCTTCCTTTGTAGCAACCACATTAATCGCATATTGACCTGGAGATGAGGGTCTTGCTGATTCATATCTAAAAATTCCATTAGAGTCTGTAGTTGTAGTTATCACTTCTCTTGCAAATGTCAATTTTACCTTGGCATTTCCTATCGGCTTACTTGCTTCATCAGTCACAGTTCCAATGATAACTGGGTATTCTCTTGCAGAAAGCGGAGTTTTTTCTGGTTTTACTGTAACAAGTAGCTTTCCCATTGCTGAATCTGACACATGCACATTAGCAGATATCAAAATTATGCAAATTATTATTCCGATGAAAAAAGATTTCACATAATGCGGTTTTAATTTTGTATGTTAAGATCCGATATCTATTGTTTTTATCAGTTGAGTCAATTATGGATGGCTAAAATATCAAGTGCGGGAGAAGGGATTTGAACCCTCGAAATCCTAAGATACTAGCCCCTCAAGCTAGCGCCTTTGGCCAGGCTGGGCGACTCCCGCATTATGCAAATACCCATGCATGGTTTTTATAAGCCTTGATTACTTTTGCAAAATATGCTGATCCCTGTCCGATGTTTTACTTGTGGAAATTTAATTGCTGACAGGTTTAAAGATTATCAGACTAGAGTAAAAAGTGGAGAAGATCCTGCAAAAGTTCTTGATTCTCTAGGATTCAAAAGATATTGTTGCAGAACTATGATGTTAACATCTGTTGAAACAATTCATCAAGTGATTCCATTCTACGAAGCAATCAGAAGAAGACAACAAGAAGTACAATCTGAGTTAGAATAGGATGCCAAAGATAACTTCCGTAAAAGGAAGGATTCTCTACAATAGTCGAGGAAGTAAAACAATCGAAATAGACGTAGTTTCTGATAATTCACATCTCGGAAGAGTTTGTGCTCCCTCTGGGGCAAGCGTGGGCAAACATGAAGCAGTCAGTTTTCCAGAAAATAAACCTGAGAAAAGCCTAGAAATTCTTAATGCAAATTCAAAAAAATTTGTAGGCCTTGATTCTTCTGATTTAAGGACCATACACAGAACTATACGCGAAATTGATTCTACACAGGATTATTCTAAAATAGGAGGAGCAGTGGCTTTTGCACTTACCATATCGTCTGTTGATTCTGCATCTAGAGCACTAGGAATTCCATTATTCAAGTTATTAACAAATGAAAAAGAATTACGGTTTCCTTTTCCACTTGGAAATATTTTAGGTGGAGGTGCACATGCAGGTCCCGGAACTCCAGACATACAAGAGATTCTGATTTGTTCAACTGGCGCAAAGACAATTCATGATGCAATAGAAACTAACCTTGTAGTCCATAAAGAATTACGAAAGATTTTGGAAAAACATGAACCTGGATTTACAAATGGACGAGGAGACGAAGGAGGTTGGGCTCCAAAATTAGACAATCAGAAAGCATTAGAGTTTTCTGCAAAAGCTTGTGAGAGTCTTGGATTTACCTTGGGTAAAGAAGTTTCCCTAGGAGTAGATTTTGCGTCATCTACACAATGGAATGAAAAGAAAAAGAAATACGTATACAACAGAGCAGGGTTTGAAAATACACCAGAAAAACAATTAGAGTTTGTTGCAGAAATAATACGAAAATACAAGCTTGTTTATGCAGAAGATGCTGTTCATGAAGAGGCCTTTGATGAAATGGCAGTTTTGACTTCAAGATTTCCAAATGTCCTGATAACGGGTGATGATCTAGTGGTAACAAATGCAGAGATTCTCAAAAAAGCAGCGAAAGTAAAGGCATGTAACGCCGCAATTCTAAAAGTCAATCAAGCGGGAAGCCTTTATGATGCACTAGAATTTGCATCAGAGGCTCACAAAAACAACATCAAATTAATCACTTCGCATAGATCTGGAGAATCGGTGGATTCTCACATATCACATATAGGCATTGCAACAAAATCAAAGATGCTAAAGGTAGGAGTAGTCGGAGGAGAACGAATTGCCAAGCTCAACGAATTGCTTCGTATTGCAGAGTATGATTTAATACGTGGAATGGCACAAATTTAGAAACACAACATGAGCGAAGCCGGAGATCTTGAAAATATAGAGAAAAGCATCCTATCCACTGGAATAAGAGTGGGAACTCCAGTTAAAACAAAATTCATGACCTCATTTATTACAAAAGCAACTCCAGAAGGACTTTACATCATAGATATTAAAAAAACACTTTCCAGAATACAGACTGCGGCCAAATTCATAAACAGAGCAGAAATTGACAAAGTAATAGTGTGTTCAGGGAGAGAGTATGCAACTACTCCAATAGAAAAATTTTGTGAAGTAACAGGAGCTACAAAAATGCTTGGAAGATTTATGCCCGGAACTCTAACAAATCCACTTTTACCATATTACATAGAACCACAGCTTGTAATAATTTCAGATCCGCAAACAGATGCACAGGCAGTTCTTGAAGCTACAAACGCTGGGATACCAGTCATAGGTTTATCAAATACAGACAATGTCACTTCTAAAATTGATCTTATCATACCAGCAAACAACAGAGGAAGAAAGTCTCTTGCAACTACATACTGGCTTTTGGCAAGAGAAGTACTCATACAGAAAGGTCAGCTAAAAGACGGAGGATCAATGAAATATGAAATAGACGATTTTGAAACCAAGATAACTGAAGAAGAATTAGAAGAAGAGCCAGTAAAAAATACACGTTTTGATAGATACCAGAGGCAATAGAATAATGCAGATAAGAACACCAGCCGTTGCTGGTATGTTCTATCCAAAAGAAAAAAATGAATTAAAAACTATCATTCGCAACTGCTTTTTGCATCCTTTTGGATCTGGCAAAATCCCTCCAAACAATGATAATCAAAATGTACTTGGTGTTATTTGTCCGCACGCCGGATACATGTATTCTGGTCCAGTTGCAACAAATTCTTTTTACAGCATATCATCACAAAAACCTGAACTTGTCATAATTATTGGTCCAAACCATTGGGGCATTGGTTGCAACATAGCAGTGATGAAGGAGGGAGTGTGGCAAACTCCTCTTGGCGATGTTGAAGTAGACAAAGAATCGGCCATAAAGATAAATGAAATATCTAAACATATAGAACTAGATTTTTTTTCTCACACAAAAGATCATAGTCTAGAAGTACAAATTCCCATGTTGCAAGAAATTTATTCCCACAAATTCAAAATTTTGCCGATAATTTTGATAAATCAAGACTATGAATCAGCAAAAAAAGTTGGTTCAGCCATGGCAAAGATTGCAAAGATGAAAAAAACTATCATCATAGGTTCATCTGACTTTACACACTATGAAGAAAATAGTTATGCGCATAAACAGGACAAATCTTTGATCGAGCCCATTTTAGATTTAGATTTAGATAGATTCTATAGTGTTTTACAAGAAAAACAAGTAAGTGCGTGCGGATATGGAGCGATTGCATCCACCATGATAGCCTGCAAAGAACTGGGAGCCACAAAGGGAAACCTATTGAGATATGCTACAAGTGGAGACGTGACAGGTGAAAAGAATTCCGTGGTAGGATATGCGGCGATTACATTTTCATGAAATCCATTGCATCTGCGCCTGGTAAAGTGATTTTATTTGGTGAGCATTTTGTTGTTTATGGGACAAAAGCAATACTTTGTTCCATAGATAAAAGGATCAGGGTAACCTCACAAATTATAGAAGACAAGGTAATAAGAATAAGATCAGGAGTAGGAAAGGCAGAGGCAGATATCAATTTAGACTCGATCTCTGATGAATCCAAAACAGAAATAATGAAACCTTTTTTTTATATTGCAAATCAAGCCTTACGCCGATTCAAAAAAAACACCGGGGTAGAAATTGTAATAGAATCAGAAATTCCTCCAGGCATTGGACTTGGATCATCTTCTGCTTCTTGTGTAGCAGTATCGGCATCAGTTATGGGATTATTCCAAAAACTTTCAAGAGAAGAAATTTTAAAAATTGCAATAGATGCTGAGCGAACCATGTTTGAAAATACATCTGGCGCAGATTGTTCTGTTTGTACTTTTGGAGGCCTAATGCAATACGATATTAAAAATCGATCTAGTAAAATAAACTCCAAAGCTAATTTTGATCTGGTAATTGCAAATTCGAAACATCCCCATATTACAAGTGAAGTGGTAAGCAAGGTAAGACAATTTAAAGAGAAAAATGGAGAGTTGTTTTCATCAATGTATCAACAAGAATCATCAATTATTCAAAAAGCACTTGTTGCACTAGAAAAAAATGATATTCAAACATTGGGTCTTCTCATGTCTGAAAACCAGATGTTGTTAGAAAAAATGGGTGTTTCTACAGACAAACTAGATCTGCTAATAAATGAGGCAAAAAAGACTGCGTGGGGGGCAAAGATCACAGGGGCAGGAGGAGGTGGCTGCATAATAGCACTTGCAGACAAGTCAAATCTTGATGAAACCCTCATGAATCTAAAGAAATATGGAGACAGCTTCTCTGCCAAAATTGACTACAAAGGTCTTTTAGATACTTTTTAAACTATCTGGATTACTGTAAAAAAATATGATTTTGATAAAGCTTGGAGGTTCAATAATCACAAACAAGCAGAAACCTCTTACACCAAACCTATTAGCCATAAACAAAATTGCGTCTAAACTAAAGATGGTAAAGGAGCCAATTATTGTAGTCCATGGAGGAGGCTCTTTTGGACATTATTGGTCTGTCAAATATGATATGCACACAAAACCTGCAAAATACAACAAAAAAGGAGTAGTAGTTGTAAAAAATTCCATGGTCGATCTAAATAAAATAATTTTAAATTCATTTTTAAAACATGGCCTAAAACCGTATTGTCTTCCTCCAGCTGATTTTATGTTTGGCAATAAACCAATTGCTAAGAAAATAAGAGAGATTTCAAAAATTGCAAAAGCAGGTTTTATTCCTGTATCATATGGAGATGTGATGTGGCATGGTAAAAACAAATTCTATATTTTATCGGGTGACAAGATCATTGGAATACTGGCAAGAATTCTAAAGCCTAGATTGGTAATTTTTGTTTTAAATGTGGATGGAGTTTATTCAAATATGAAATCAAAAAAACTCCTGCGTGAAATTAAAGGCAAAAAAGCCACCATATCAAAAGTTGGAATGGATGTAACAGGGGGGATGAGTCGCAAAATTGTGGAAGCCACAAAAATTTCAAAGGGCGGTATTGATGTATTTCTAGTGAACGGCAACATGCCAACTAGGATAACAGATGCGATAAAAAATAGAAAATTTGAAGGGACGATATTTAGGAGATAAATGGTGAGTCATGGAATACCTTATTCTGGTAGACAAGAATGACAATCCCATTGGAACAGAGGAAAAAGTCAAATGCCATCTACCTAACGGCAAGCTCCATAGAGCATTCACAATACTTTTGTTTAATGTAGAAGGTAAACTCCTTTTAACGCGACGTAGTCAAAGCAAGATGCTTTGGCCAGGTGATTGGGATGGAACTGTAGCTAGTCATCCCAGACAATCAGAAACATATGTGTCGTCTGCAGAAAGAAGATTGCCAGAAGAGATAGGCATATCATGCAAGCTTGATTATTTGTTCAAATTTGAATATCATGTACCATACAAAAACATAGGTTCTGAAAATGAAATTTGTGGAACTTTAATTGGGATAGTAAAAGATCCCTCCAAAATTAAACTAGTCAAAGAAGAAATCGATGCTATAAAATGGGTTTCTTTTGATGAAATTTTAGATGATATTAAAAAATCTCCACAGACTTATTGCCCATGGATGATACTTGCGTTGTATTTTTTGCCAGAATCAGAAACAGATATCTTGCCAGAACACAGGTCGATTTTAAATGGATGGATTAGATCAGATATTAAACAGGTTTTTGAAAAATCATTGCAGCATCACTTTCCAGATAAAAAGTGGGAGCTGAAAAAATAGTGTCTGCAAACTCTATATCAAAAACAGCCAGAATAGTAAACTCATTTTTACTCTCAAAACTTGCTGGCAACCCAGCTCAGCTCTACAAAGCAGCATCACATTTGATAGAACATGGTGGAAAGAGATTACGTCCATACATGGTGGTAAAAAGCTGTGAAATTTTGGGCGGTAATATGAAACAGGCATTAGCTGCTGCAGCTTCAGTGGAGATGATACACAACTTTACTCTTGTCCATGACGACATAATGGATAATGACGAGATGCGTCATGGAGTGCCAACGGTACACATGAAGTTTGGCATTCCTGTAGGCATCTTGGCAGGAGATGTTTTGTTTTCAAAAGCATTTGAGATAATTTCATCAGAATCTAAAATGCCCAGTAAAGTAAGCACCGCGCTTGTTTCTAGTTTATCTAAAGCCTGTGTTGATGTATGCGAAGGACAGATACTTGACATAATGATGGCACAGTCACAAAAGATACCAACTGAAAATCAATATGTCACGATGATAGAGAAAAAGACATCCGCACTTTTTGAAGTATCATGTGCAATGGGAGCAATTTGTGCAGATAAAAAAAGAAAAGATGTATCAAATTTGTCTTCATTTGGAAAGAATCTAGGAATCGCATTTCAGATAGTTGATGATCTTATTGGCATCATAGGTGATTCAAAAATTACAAAAAAACCTGTGGGAAATGATATTAGAGAAGGAAAAAAATCTCTCCCAATACTTCTTGCAATAAACAGTGCAAACAAACAAGATAAGCAAATAATACTGGATGCCTTTGGAAATACTTCAGTTTCAAAAAATGAAATTGAAGTAGTGGTTAGAACCATTAGATCAATGGGAATAGAGAAGAAAGTTAGAAAAAAAGCAATGCAGTACTCTAATGCCGCAAGAAAATCATTGTCAGAGTATGACGGATCTGCAAAAAAAGAACTTGTGTCACTTTTAGAATTTGTGGTAGAGAGGAGTTTGTAGTTGGATGATGAGTTGAGAAAGGCAATAAGAGGAATTGCCTTACAGAATGCTTCTGAGCATGAGGGAAAAACACGAAATGATGCAGTGATATCAAAAATACTTGGCTTAAGATCTGACCTTAGAAGCAAGGCAAAGGAAATAATGCCACTCATATCAGAAATAGTGTCAGAAGTTAACAGGTATTCTCTTGCTGAACAAAAATCAGAACTCGAAAGCAGCTTTCCAGAGTTACTTACTACAAAACCAAAACAGGAAAGAATTGGTTTACCACCATTAGAAGGCGCAGAAAACGGTAAAGTGGTAACTAGATTTCCACCAGAGCCAAATGGATATCCACATATTGGTCATGCAAAGGCAGCCATAATCGATGAAGAATATGCTCGGATGTATGATGGAAAACTAATCTTGAGATTTGATGATACAAATCCTGAAAATGAGCGATTAGAGTATTATGCTGCGATCAAAGTTGGATTAGATTGGTTAGGAGTAAAATACAATCATGTGAAAAACACATCAGATGACATTGAATTAATTTACAAAAAAGGCTTACAGATGGTTGAAACAAACAACGCATATGTTTGTACATGTAATCAAGAAACAATTAGCAAAAACAGAAGAGAAATGAAGTCCTGTAAGTGTCGTTCTGGAGATTTAAATCAAAATACAAAAAGATGGCACGACATGTTTGAAAAATACAAGCCCGGCGAAGCTATAGTCAGATTTCGTGGCGACATGGAATCAGAAAATACGGTAATGCGAGATCCTGCATTATTTAGAATAATAGAAGGGAATCATCCTCTGCTTGCAGACAAGTACAGAGTATGGCCAAATTATGATTTTGCAGTATCAATAGAAGACAGTATTGATGGAATAACTCATGCATTTAGAACAAAAGAATACGAGCTTAGAAACGAGCTATACTATGCGATTTTGGATAAGCTGCAAATGAGAAAGCCAAAGATGCTAGAATTTTCCAGATTAGAATTTGAGGGGATGCCTGTCTCAAAGAGAATACTAAAACCATTGGTTGAAAACTGCCAAGTATCAGGATATGACGATCCACGACTGCCGACTCTGGAAGCAATGCGCAGGCGCGGAATTGTACCAGAAGCAATAAGAAAATTTGTCTTATCGTTGAGTTTTACAAAATCTGACACGTTGGCTCCATTTGATACCTTGGAGTCTTTTAACAGAAAGATAGTAGACAGTTCTAGCATCAGATTGTTCATGGTTATAGAACCTGTAAAATTAACAGTAAAAAATAACAAACTATCAGTTGTTGAGCTGCCAAACCATCCACAGAAAGACATTGGCAAAAGAAGAGTTGAGATTGATGGAATTTTTTATGTCGCAAGCAACGATATAAAAAATCTTAAAGTCGGAGATCAGCTACGGTTGATTGAGCTTTATAATATTAAAATTACAAAGATTGGTTCTGATATAGAGGCCGAATATGCTGGAGATGATTTTAAAGCAGAACTGCCTAAAATTCAATGGATTCCACAAAAAAGCGCTACAAAGATAAACATTCTGATACCAAAGATGCTTTTTGTAAATGAAAAATTTAATGAAAACAGTCTTGAAACACTTCAAGCTTTTACTGAAAGTCACTACTTAGAATTAAATGAGGGTGCAGAAATTCAGTTCGTTAGATTTGGGTATTGCAGAAAAGACTCTGCAATTCAGGCAATCTATACTCACAAGTGAGAAAAAATGAAAATTGCAAGATTGTTAGGATCAGACATGGAAACATATGGTTTTGTTAGTGGAGATAATGTGGTAACAAAAGAAGAGATCACACACCAAACAGGTATCCCCATACCACAGAACGTCAAGGATTTTCTTTTTGATGGATGGTATGAAGAAATAAAACAAAGAGAATCAAAATTAAAATATACACAAAAAATTTCTAATTTTAAATTTCTTGCGCCTATTCCAAACCCTTCTAAAATAATCTGTCTTGCCTTTAACTACAAGGATCATGCAATGGAACAAAATCTCATTCCCCCAGATGAGCCTGCCATAGTGATAAAGCCAAAAACAACCCTCAACGGGGCTAATTCCGCCATAGTATGCCCGTCCTTTGTGTCCAAACTAGATTATGAGATAGAGCTTGCCTTGGTCATAGGTAAAGATTGTAAAAACATCAAAGAGCAGGATGCAAAAGATGCTATTTTTGGATACATGATCTTAAATGATGCTTCAGCACGAGACATACAAGCAAAAGACAAACAGTTTACACGTGCAAAAGGATTTGATACTTTTGCACCATGTGGACCTTGGATTACTACATCAGATGAAATATCTGATCCTCAAAATCTCAAAATGCTGACAAAGATAAATGGAATTGTCAGACAAAACTCTTCTACTTCAAACATGTTTTTGAAAATACCCTCAATTGTTTCCATGCTAAGTAAAGTGATGACCTTAGAAAAAGGCGACATAATATCCACCGGAACTCCTGCAGGAGTCATGTTAAACAAGCCAGATGCAGTATATTTGAAAGACGGGGATAAGATAGAGATGGAGATAGAAGGCCTTGGAAAACTTGAAAACATTGTCAAATTTGCAAATTAATTTCTTAAAAAACTATTAAGGTAACTAGTTATAAAAAAAACTATGGGCAAAATTATAGTTGGCAAAACTTCAGACATTCCAGCTGGAAAAATGTTGAAAATTATTGCAGATGGAAAAGAGATACTTGTAACGAATGTTGATGGAAATTATTTTGCAATGGATGATACATGTACTCATGCAGGCGCAAGCCTTGCAGATGGAAAGCTTGATGGATCCATAATAACGTGTGATTGGCATGGCGCAAAATTTGATTGCAAAACTGGTAAGCTGTCTGCGTTTCCCGCAAAAATCAAAGATTTGAATTCATACAAAGTAGTTGTTGAATCAGATAACGTGTTTCTAGAGATTTAAGTGCAAACTTTATAAAATCAATGCAATTAGGTAAGCTCTGATGGTAGAATGGTCGATAATAAATCTCAGAACACTGAAACACTCAATCAAGCCATTACTACACTTGATGAAATAGCATCAAACCCTTCTACTCCAAAAAACATCAAAAAAAGCATATCAGATTTAGCAACAGAACTAAAAAAACAAGAATACCCTGTTTCTGTTCGAGCTGCAAACGCAATTAGCCTGCTTGATGACATCACGCAAGATCCAAACATGCCATCATATGTAAGAGTCACATTATGGCAAGCAGTATCTACGCTTGAAAGAATAAGAGAATAAATTTAGATCAATCACCTAGTCAGTTGTGAAAATAGAAGACTATCTTGCATCATTACCACAGTCAATAATTTCTGGACAAGATGTTCAGCTTCCAGATAATGCATTTAGAGAAATGTTTCAATTTGCCAAACTAAACAAAAACGACGTTTTCTATCATCTTGGGTGTGGAGATGGCAAGGGTATTGCCATAGCTTTAGAAGAATTTGGAGTGCAAAAAGCAGTGGGAATAGATAATGATATGCAAAAAATTACTTTGGCTAAGAAATTAGTTGATGAAAAAAATCTGTCAAATGCGGTTTTACAATGCAGCGACATAATAGAATCAGATTTTAGCAATGCAACTGTTATTTTGTTTTGGTTTTCAGATCAGAGAGTAATTGAAAGCATGACTAGAAAGTTTTCTCTTTTAAAAAAAGGGTGCAAAATAATAACAATTTGGAGTCCTCTACCAGAAACTATTCCAGAAAAAGTAGACTTTCCTTACATTCTCAACGTAGTTCCGTTTAGAAAGGCAAAGGATCTAAAAGAACAGATCCTTGCAGTGTTTGGTACTGACTGTATAGATTTTGTCACTGCATGGGAATTTGCAGAAAGATATACCAAGGCTATAGGTTCCACCGAAGCTGGAAACGATCGCTTTCTTACTATAATGCAATCACTTGTAATATGGATAAATGCAAAGAATCTTGGCATTGCCTGTGGAAACGAAATACCTCAACCCATCAAGACATACATGAGCATATTGAAGACTTTTTTCAACATAGATGTCGAATACCTTTTGAATCAACATCAGTCATGAACTAATAATCAGTGAAACTTTTATCTGGAAACCACCTAATTACAGTGGGTTGGATGAGAGAATAAACATCAACGTATCTGCCATAGATTATGAAAATACAAGTAAAGAGATCGTGTCTACTTTAAGAAGTTTAGAGCAAATGGTGCATGGTGAAAATGAATTTGTTGTTACAGATTCAGAGTTTGCATTTGGGTGGCACTTTTATGTCGTCTGTGTAAACAAATCCCTAGTACAGAAGCTATCAGATCAGATGGGTCCTAGTTTTGATGAAATAAAAGGTAAAGGGTTGGAAAAAAAATTCTTGACCTGGCTTACAGATAGACTTGCTCAAAAGAATTTGAAGATCAAGCTTGCCATTAAAGAAGAAATGGAATCAAGCAAATACGGCATATTTTAGAATAAAAAAGGCCCTTGAGGGGAATCGAACCCCTGTCCGGGGATCCACAGTCCCCTATACTGGCCACTGTACTACAAGGGCCACCAAAGACGGATCCTTTTCTGTCCAGTATTAATCTTAACTGATTAGTTACATTACCATGTTTTTACAAACTTGATAGTCAACTGTAGGTTTATTACAACCGAAAAAAATATCGCAGAACATGAGAAATGGAATATTGTGGTTTGTTGCCATGGGAATTACTTCAGTACTCACACTTTATGGTGCAATCTACCTTCTACCATGGAAGTAGACTCATCTAAGAATTTTTCACAATACAGCTAGTTATAACGAAATTTCTTCTTTATGCTTCTAAGTCGTTTCATGCTAAATGATTTGACTCTCCATCGTTTTGTGTACTTGTATGTAACAAAGACAGAAATTGCGGTAGCTATGCCCAGAGTAGGTAGCATCCAGCTAAGATTTTCTTCAGTGTTTGGATACAAACCAAAAATAGTTGCAAGTGTGTTTGGTACCAATACAGCTGTTCCAGCTACAGTAAACCACACTATTAGAGCTGCAAGTTTATTTGAAACTTCGGCTTGAATGACATTAATTCCTGTAGCAACTACTTGCATGATATTTTCTGACATCTGGATCTGACGATCTAGTCTTCCAAGAAGAACTTCGAACTTGGCAAGAACGACGTCCTGATCTGATATCATATCCGCATCACCATTCTTGAGGTTCTGAACAGTATCATATGTAGCCCAAACTGCATTAAGGAATGTAAGAAGCGATGTTTTCATGTCTGAAAGTTCAAGCGAAAGATCTTTTTGGATTTGTCTTGCACCAGCTAGATCAAGTTCTAATTGTTCAGCCCTTTCTACAATCAAACGTAAAATGGAAAAGTTTGTTTCGCTGAGTTCATCTATTATTCGTGCTACAAGTATGGTTTGTCTTTCAGCCCAATTTTCTGGTTCTTTTGGAAGCTTGCGTAAAAGCGTGCTTGAATAATTGTACAGGCGCGTTATTTTTCCCCCATAGTCATCATGAATTGTAACTACAAGATCTTTTTTGACAAATATAAGAAGTGGTGAGGTTTGGGTTTTATTTGCGCCAGTGATCACAAATGGAAGCATCAGACCAAGAGTTTCTCCTCTGTCTTCATAATTTGATACATACCCAGAAAGCAAAACTGATGGATCCATGGTTATACCGAGGTTTTCAAGAATTTTTGGGGTTTCTTCTACAATGTTATCTACAACGCATTCAATCCAGGTAAGATTTCCAAGAGATACGGTCTGTGCAGCTTCTGAAAGTTGAACGCTTGGTTTTTTGAATGGGATGCCTTCTTTCTCTAAACCTGCAACACTTACAGCCTTTATCATGCGGTAAAAACTAGTTTTCACTTATATACACCTATTTGTGAATCAACTCTTACTGATTTTACAAATTCCTGTAGATTTAATTAAAACCATATCAGATTAATGCCCATGAGTTGTTCTGGCGAGACGGTTGAATCAGATAATGAAATAATCCAAATAAAATCAACGATATCAAATCAATTAAAGAAAGCAAAGTATGGGATCTCTGATCATTCTACAGTAGAGCTATGCCATTGGA
>DATIDL010000032.1:0-8001 GCA_035456305.1 Nitrosopumilaceae archaeon | reverse complement strand
AATCTAGATAAAAAAAATAAAGGGAAAAAATTGTGTTATGAACTTAGCTCTGCTTTTCCAAACAGAACTGAGAACTGCTTACACCATACCAGAACAGAGTCATACTTTGATAGATCCGTGCCTTCAGGGATGTTGTAGTTCTGGTTTCCAATGTTTGCCTTTAGCCTGCCAAGGTTAACAAAATCAGAGGCAGTCTCATCTGTTGCAAGATAGACATACAGGTCTGGCCCATTTGTGGATCTAAAATCCTCCAATCTTAGCACATCGCTTCCGTCATCTAGCGTTATTATCTTGGCCATCCCTTTTGCATCATGGACTGCGTCCACCCCAACAAAAGTTCCCGAGAATGATTTGTCCATCATGGATTCTTTTTCCATCCCGTCTTTCATCGAATCACTAGACACCTTGTCCATAGAGTCACCATCTGCCATCATCTTTTCAGACGTTGGCAGAGGCTCATCTATGGTATTGTTGATGAATAGTGGGGAGACAGCATATGCACCTATGGGCACTACAACTGCAGCTACAATTATGGCAACAAGCGCTTTTTTATTCATCAAAGCAAGGTTTGTACAATAAATAAAAGACATTTTTCCAATTCATGTCCAAATCACACCCAAATTTTTTATGTACACAGGAAAATGTCATGGTAACCTTATCGTAATCTAGTGATGTATTTTCATTTACTTACAAAAAAGTTATTTCCCAATTTTTATACTTGTTACAGCTAATCAAGTAGATTGAATCTGGAATCGTTCATTGTACAAACTGGAATAATTATTTGCGATCATTATGAAACAAAAAAACAATGACTTGAAATTAAGTTTGATAGGAGTTCCTACAAACTCAGCAGGCAGCAAAAATGGGGTAGCAAGAGCGCCCCAAGTTCTCAGGCAAGCTGGTTTGGTAGATGCGTTGAGTCGCCATTGTGAAGTACGTGACGAGGGAGACGTGACATTTTTGGAGCCTGTTTTGCAAAGACATGACAAATACCAGATTATCGGATACGACTCGTTTGTTTCAATGGTTTACTCTGTTCAACGCAGTGTCAGCAAAGTGCTACAAGAAGGTAGGTTTCCGTTAGTGATTGGAGGAGACTGTTCTATTCTTCTGGGGTGTTTGGCTGCAACAAAAGGTGCTTATGAAAAATTTGGCTTGTTTTTCATAGATGGACATGAGGATGCATATCCACCACAAAAATCTCCTACCGGAGAGGCCGCAGATATGGAACTTGGCTTTGCACTAGGCAAAAACATTGACAAACTTACTAGAGAATTTACCAAATTTTTACCGCTAATTGATAAAACAAATGTCTGCTTGTTTGGTCCGCGTGATAAAAAATTACTCCAGAATACAAATGTGGAATCACTTGCAGATGAGATTAATTGTTATGATGATACGATCATACACAACAACAGTATTGAAAATTTAATAAATAATGCAATTGCTAATCTTAGAACGAGAACGTGGTGGACACACATAGATTTTGACGTATTATCGACTGATTCTATGCCAGCAGTAGATTACAAGCAACCAGGCGGAATCAGTTGGAGAGAACTTTACCAGCTTTCAATCCCATTATTGTCCCAAGGATGTGCAGGATGCAACATTACAATTTACAATCCTGATTTGGATCCTGACATGCATCACGCCAAACGCATCATCAAATACATTGAAGATGTCATACCTACAATTAACAAATAACCAAATTCTTTATGCAAACTCAATTCTAGTGCAAGAATTACAAAGCATCTATGACTTGTTTGAAGCTTCTGGGGCGTTTGTCTTTGAAAACATCAGATGCGCAATATCTTGTTGAAAACTCGCCCATCTGTTCCAGTATTGGTTTTAGGTTCTTGGCCTTTTCAGTTAGCTCGTACTCTACTCTTGGCGGAATCTCAGCATAGACATGTCTTTTGATTAATCCGTCGTGCTCCATCTCCCGCAGCCTCAACGACAGGGTCTTTGAGTTTATTTCTTCTACTGAATCCAAAAGCTTGTTGAATCTGGTCTGTCCATACAGTATCATGTTGCGCAAGATTAGGATAGTGAATTTTTTTCCTATTAGATCAAACGTGTTGTGTATGGGACATGATTTGAGATTAGATTTAGAATCCAAGTTACCTATTTTTCACCTACCTACAATTTTGTTACTTGCTAATTAATATAGATTACCTTTCTTCATCTAGTTATGAAAGGTAAGGAGGTGAAAAGATGAACAAAGTAGCGGTGTTTGTGTTTGCAGAGCCCGGAACAAAAGAAAGCTTGGGTCGTGTAGTCAATGCAATGATAACAGTAAAGGAGCTAAAAGAAGCAGGGAATGATGTTCGCCTTTATTTTGATGGTACGGGAACAAAGTGGCCAAAGGAGCTCTCAAAAAAAGACCACATCGCATATGGATTGCATGAGGCAGTAAAAGACAAGGTGGCAGGAGCTTGTTTGTTTTGCGCAACAGCATTTGGTGCAAAAGATGACGTCAAAGACTGTAAAGTCAAACTTGTAGACGAGTTTGATCAACACATCAGCATAAAGAAACTCTTGTCAGAAGGTTTTAGCATTATGAATTTCTAATAATGCAAAACTCTTTTTTTATCATGAAGCGTTTTTGTCAAGCTGAATTATACCAAACACGTTTCCTTCTGTGTCCATGCATTGGGCAAAATATCCTACTCCTGGAATGGCCATCTTTGGCATGATTATTGTTCCGCCTTTTGACTGGATCTTTTTTGAGAACTCGTCAACAGATGATACATCAATGGTGTTTGTTACTCCCATTTGGCCTGGCATTCTTTTTGACATTCCTCCGTTGATTCCTGGCTGCTTGTCATCTCCTGTTATTGTCATCCAGTACTCCATTGGGCCGTTCCATTTTTCAAACTTCCAGCCAAAGACTTCGCCATAGAATTTTTGTGCTCTGGCAACATCGTCTGCTGGTACGTCAAAGTGAATTATTCTTGGCATGTATCTTGTTTTCTTTGATGGGGTTTATTTTCTTTGTTCCAAATTAGAGATTGCTTACAAACCTATTTGAAAATGATTATCAAAGATGAAAACAGACTCTTGATCATAATAAGAGATTCAGGCCTCGTCAAATAGTTGGAGGACAAGAAACTAATCATTGCAGGTATTGTAGGAGGATTGGTCTTACTTGCCAGTCTTTCTGCCTTTGTTGGCTTTGGAAACGTAAGGCACACTCCAATTTTTTGGCAGGAAACAATCAAGAGCACTGTTGCCTTTGAGAAAATAGACGGACAGACAAGACTGGTTGGCGTTGAGGGAAATTCTGAAATAAATCCAACACTTGTCATGAGAGCAGACGGAACCCTGTACATCCTTACTATAATAAACCGCGATGACATTCCCCACATGTTTTATGTCGAGGGATTAGATGCAACAAGCAAGGTTTTGCGAGCTGGAGAAAATGACACGATAACATTGGTTACAAAAAATGAAGGCACTTTTTCATACTATGACAGATTTGATCAAAAGCCACTTGGAGTAATAAAGGCAGTCAAAATTAGTACGTTTGATTAGACAGAATGTAGTTTTATCTTTTTATTACTGGTATAGATAAGATCGTTATTGCAAATAAAATGTGCAGATTGCAATTGTCTTCCCAAAGAATGCAAGGATAGCCAGTTAGCAAAATTGTGTCCCAACTGTACACGAAATGAATGCTGCTGTTGGGATGCAATCAATTCTAAATAATCATAATTTACATTAGAATTTTTGTACCTGATCTACGTCAGGCATTACTTTTAGAGGTTGCTTACAAACCTATTTGAAAATGATTGTGGTAGAAACAACGTTCACTTCAGTGTACTCTTGATCAAAATTCCGTTTGCCCAGTAAAATCCAGTTTGGTCTGAAGGCAATATGTCATATGTGTATGTCCCGTTGTATAGGACCAGCTCTGTATTTTTTATCTTGGAACCATCAAGAGTATCGCCTATCAGTAATTCTCCAAACAGTCTTCCATCTGCTGTTGGGTGATTTGGAGAAACATGCAACTCTCTTTTATCATCTAAAATTATATGAACCATCTTGTGGTCAGTTGGAACCATAGTCTTTCCAGCCTGCAGTACGGTTCCAATGTACCTGTGACCAGAGGCGTCCTGTGTGAATATCATCATTCCTTCTTTTACCTCCTTGACATTGATGACACCATTTGGTGTATCAATCACAGTATCCTCTGAAAGGCAGATTGGACATGGCCTGTCATTATGTTCTTTTTTTAGGAAGATTGCAGTATTGCCACTAATTTTTACAAGAGTCATCTCTACAGTGCAACCATTGCTTGCAGTATCTCCAAGATGCAATGTTAACGGCAGTCCACTATTCGTTGCAATTGGATATTCTGGAAAATTTAAACCGCTGACACTATCTTGAAAAATCTTTTGAACAAGCAGTGATCCTTCTTTTTGACCCTCCTTTAGTGTTACAAGAGTTTCTCCAGGTCCCGGAGTTATTTCTGTACCGTCAGTTGAATCTATTGGTTTTGCCCAGCCACTGTCAAACAGACGCTGGATGCTAGATGGTTTCACGCATGCTGGAGTGTCATCAATTTTTACAACCATCACACGATCTTCTGCACATCTAATGTCTTCTAGTTTAATTCCAGCTTCAAATTGCTTTAATGGCTTTAATGTCCTTGACAAATAATCAACCGAGTAAAGATAACCATTGCAGGTCTGATATGGATCAAATAATAAAGTAGGTCCACCTCTGCCTACCGGTTCGCTTGGGAGAGTAGACAATCCTATCATGTCTCTAGGACTGCATTCTTTTGTAGCTGCTCTGGATTGTTCTAAAATTATGTACTTGTCACCTATTTTTTTGAGATAAAATAGTGCCCTTTCACCTTCCTTGAAAAATTTAGGATAAAACCAATCTTCGTTGTAGGTATCAGGACCATAAACAGTGATCATTTTCTCAGGTTTTGGATTTTTGAAATATTGTTCAACTCTTACATCATGTTGAACAAGTTTATCAGTTTCATTAAGATGTGTAGAAATTACAGTTCCGTCTAAAATAATGTCTGCACTGTCCCAAAATTCTAAAGGATGTCCCATGATGAGACCTTGAGCATGTGGCAGCATTGATAGAATTATAAAACTTGCAATTGTGACAATAAGAAAGATTTTCGTATTATATTTTTGTCATTAGTAGTTTTTAGAGATTACTCATAAATTGTTTGTAAATGATTAAAACTAGCAGCTTGATTCCTTTCAAGATCTCTTGTTCTCATAATCGATTATTTCCTTGACAAGATTCAAGCCAGGCTCCATCTTTTGATTTGTATAAAGTGATATTTTGTACCCATTGTTATAAAAAACAAATACGTACTTGTCATGTATTCCAGTAAGATAATTCACGGCAATTGGATAAGCTACTATTGGGATATCATCAATTTCTACAAGCTGGCTTTGGGTTTTTCCCTCCTCGTCTGCTAAAAGTTCTTTTGATTTTGTACAGTTACAATATTCATAATATAACATGATTGTAGACAAAGTTGTAGACTGGTCAGAATTTGGATCAAAATACATTGCATGGTTTGTCCTTATTCCATCATTACTGATGAGACTTAGGCTATGCCCAGTTGAGAGCTTGTCAGGAACATGAAATTTTTCTAGCGCATCTTTGATCTGATTTTCTCTTGTTGTGATTAATTCATTGGCTGATTCGATCTCTTGCGCAGAGACTCTTCTTCCGATACCGATTACCCCGTTTTTATCCTCAGTCCATATTGGTGGCTCTACATACAGGTAACCGTCCTTGTCTGAAGACACAGTCAGATATGGCAGTCCAAGATTTTCAGAGACCAGGATTGGATTTCCGCCAATTTGTATTGCATGACCATACATTGGTTCATACATGTTTCCTCCACAAGGATCTTCGATTCTTCTTCGTCCTTCCTCTGGCCAATATTTTACTATACAGTGCGATGAAGGGTCAATGGCGCTGTATGCTCTAAGCGCAGAAGCGTCATTTACTGTTCCTCCAAGATAGTCAGGCAGCCTGATTAACAAAAATAGATCAAATGGATCCCTGTCTTTGAATCTGTCTGGATCTGGATACCAAAACCAAGTCATGCTGTTTGGTTTTATTTCAGAAAGTTTGATCAAGCCGTTTGGATTTGATAACTTTAAGCTTTGATCGTTGGAGACGTGTATTGCCTGACGCTGTAATGGCACCTTGGTAGAATATACTGAAAATACAGCTAAAATTACAAGTGCAACAATAATGCAACCAATTACAACCAAAAGATTTTGTTGAATTGGTTTCATATTTATCATGTGTACTTTAATGCCTTTAGGGGTTGCTGATAAATTGTATATGATAAAATTTCAAATGGCCTGATGACTAGTCAAGATTAGAGCATAAAGCCATTCCAGCCCATGTGTCTTGTCATGCCAAATGGAATCCAAAACGCAACAACAAATACAACTTCGATGGCGCTGATTATTATTCCAAGCCAGAGACAATTTTTGGCAAGCTTTGGATCATCATCTCGTATTACAAAGTAAACGATCACGCCGCCTATCACATGAAACAGTATTGGAAGTAAAAACCACCATTTGCTTCTTGACTTTGATACACCAGAAGCGTTTGTTCCAATTTGTTTTCCACACTTTGGACAAAAACTGCTTTCAGAAGGCACCTCATTTCCGCAAGAAGGGCAAAATGTCATGGTTATACTTTTTTGCATCTATAATAAAAATCAAGAACAAGATATTTTGTATGGTTTAGGCGATTTTTTTGTGGCGGTATCTGTTTTTTATGTATCTGGCGTGGTATGTCCCATAAGCTGGCGGGGCGCGCATTAAACTATCATAGATTTTTTTTGATACTCCAAAATAATGATAAATTCCGCCATGGACAAATTGTATTTCCAGGATTTGTTCTGCCTCATCATATCCTATTGCTCTGATGGTACCAGACTTTACTCGTACTCTTTCCATCTTACTAATTGTATAACCCGTCTTGATTTAAATAATAAACTAGACATTTTGTCTTTTATTGGCTTTATCAGACATTTCCTTTAAACAAGCATACAGATCAGACAGGGACGACTTGGTATCTGAGTTTTTCATTCCGTGCCTTAGCAACTGCATCCAGTTTGACAGGTCAATCCAGCATGTTACAGTCAAAAGTGTCAGCACGCTTTCAGCAGGCTTTAAAAATTTTGCAAAAAATGAAGCTAAAATAAGAATGGTGACAGGACACAGGTTCAAGCCAAACGAGCTTACGCTGTTATCCAAGATTTTCTACAATGAAAAGACAGAGAAAAAACCAATAGAACACAACATTGAAAACGGTAATGAGGTTGAGATCCTAAAGCAAATCATCCACAACAACAAGCTTGAGATAAAAATCGCAGTGCCAAACCAAAACGAGTTTAGCGGATACTTTTCTGAGAACATGGGAATCTTTAGAGATTCTGAGAATAATGTAGTTGCATTTACCGGGACCTCAACTGAAACTTTTACTAATCAAGATAGAAACTTTGAGTCACTTGATGTCTTTACTTCGTGGAGTGACAAATCAAGGGTGGAGACAAAGATTGCAGACTTTGAGAACTTGTGGAGCAACAAGACAAAATATGTTAATGTGTGCGATTTTAGCTATGCAGAAAGAAATAATCTTTTAAAATATATCGTATAAATTTAAAAAAAGGTATGATTCAGGGTTTTAAAATCCTGCAAACTGTGGACCAATAAAGTCCTCAAGCAGACTAGTTACCTCTGAATTATCCCCTACATATAGGACGATTAGCTTGCCTTGCGTGTAAAAGTGCGGTGGGCCTATCCAGCGTATTATACTTGTTCCAATTTCTGTTCCGTCTTCTGAAACAGTTTGTGTTGCAGCTACTGCATCTTGTTCACTTGCAAACTCAAAGACTTGGACATCTGCTCCTCCAACAGAGATCACTTTGGTTGGTACGGAAAACGATGAGGCTTCAGCTGGAATTTCATCTATTGGGGTTACCAAGATGCCTCG
>DATIDL010000031.1:0-2672 GCA_035456305.1 Nitrosopumilaceae archaeon | reverse complement strand
GATCTTCAATGTGGATAGATTCCAAATCAACATTAAATCTAGTTGAAAATATCTCAATGTTATTTAATGCCAGTCTGATTGCATCAGGACCAAATCTGGTACCTGGTCTAAAAGAATGCGTGGAGTCAAATGGAACTCCATATACAATTACAGAAGACTCTCCAGCATCATTTGGACTAGCAATCAATGGACTTTTGCTCATGTAAAGATCAAGAAAACTCATTTTTGTTTAGTGAGTCTGCTACCTACATATTTAGATATTGAAAAAATATTCAGCGTGTGATTTGGTAGGATATACGATACCGTAAACCAACAGATAACTTTACAGAAATTGTTTGAAAAGAAACTTGAAACTAGTTAGCAACTACTGATTTGTTCACTAGCAAACATTCTGAGTGAACCTGTTCTTCGCTAGTATTACCACACTTGCGGCAAACATAACGCGTGGTTTCCCTGCATACTGGGCATGTTTGAAATTTTTGCATATCTTCGCCACATGTCCTACATGAATCTATTCGCATGTTTATAGAAATTGCAAGATCCTCTTATAAATTCTGTGAAAATTAGCCTTAACTAATTACACCTAAGAGTGTAGAATGATTGGCTTAGTTCCAAAAGAACTGGTCCAGCCCTGTCTGCTTTGGAGCCCCAATTAGAGTGCCAAAGTCAATATCCATTGAAGATAGTATTTGGTCAAACGTGCTTTCCATAAATTCCATATATTTTGCAGAATCAATCTCGTCTGGCCGTGCCATTTCAACTGGCTTTACGCCAGGCTTGTTTATTATTTTCACATAAGAAATAATATCGCCCTTTTTTATTTCGCGGATGGACTCTAACAGTTTTGCCGCCCTGATGTGTTGCGGAATGGTTTTTACATATTCAGATGGTGCTTTGCTTATCATCACATTAAAAGTAAGCTCAGAAAGTGGAATTTGTTTTGCTTTTAATTTTTTTGCATATTGCGATATCATGTTACTAATTTTTTCTTTAGATTCAGCAAATTCTTCTTTTGTTTTTACTTTGGATAAAATTTCTAAAATTTCATAAAATAATGTTTTGATAAATGGTGGAGTGTGTGATTTTTTTCCAGTCAATCCCTTGACATCAACTTTGCCATCCTTTTGCACGCCAAGATAGTTTTTCTTTCTAGTACTTAGTACAACATATCTATACTCTTTATCAAGATCCAAATCAACTCCAAATTCTTTTTTTGCCCAATCAATTACTATTTGGACTTGATCTTTTGTCGGACCTTTCAAAAATAATGAGTCAGTATCCCCATACAAGACTTCGATTCCAACAGATTTACATTTTTCGATTGTTTGCAAAATAGTATATCTTCCCACAGCTGTAGTGGCTTCTGCAACAGGCAAACAATACAATGGAAAGATTTCTGCACCCATGACACCATAACTTGCATTAAGTATGACTTTGAGTGCCTGGCTTACCACAGTGTAAAGCTGCTTTTGGTCCTCACCCAAGGATTGGTTTTTTGAGAGATTCTTGTAATAATTTACTCGGAGATCTCTTAGCGAGCCAATCAGGAGTGAGGTCAAGCCGTTTTTGTGCGTACATACCCAGTGCGTGGTTTCAGGAATGGTGTTTGTTTTGCATTCCTGGTGCGGGCACCGCACTGTCTCATAGGACAGATTACGCACTTTGATTATACTAGGATACAGGCTTGCAAAGTCCATTACAACTACGTCAAAGTGTATTCCCTCTAGCGGTTCAACAACAAGTCCTCCGCGGTATTTTTTGTCTTTTATTATCGCGTCAATTGACACTGCAGTAGATTTTTGATCAAGCTCGTCTCTGCGCGGGATTAGAAAATTATGTTTTCTGTGCTCAAAATAAAACAAGCTTCTAATCCATTGCGAGACACCCATTCTTGAAATGTCATCAATTGGCATTCTTCCAATTCTTGTTATGACAACAAGCAAGTTCATCAGAAGATCATTGTTGAAGCTTGTCAGCATCTGCGTCAGTCTTGCATCGTTGTAACAATAATTTGCAAGCTCGTACAGTGTAAGGTCTTCAAGCTCGCCATCATATTCTATTTTTGATTCATTTAACAACCCTTCAGACACGCTGTTTAAAGAAAAGTCAGCGTACTTGTGACTAAATGCGTAAATTTGGAAAGAGCGATTTGAAAATGTCCTGTACAGATCAAGATGTACACCGTGTTTTAGTGTTGCAGAGTCACGCATCATGATAAGCGGAATGTCTTTTGATTCCATCCCAAGCCTGTCCGCTCTGTTGTACACATATGGCATGTCAAATTCATCCCCGTTGAATGTAATTACAAATGGATAGTCTGTCAAAACTTTCAGGCCATCTTTTATCATTTCCTTTTCTTGGTCTTCCTCGTAGAATGTGACTTTGATGTCTGACGCAAGCTCACTTGTGCCTAACTTTTTGTCTTTTCTTTTTAGTACAAAGACCTGTTTCATTCCATCACTTCCAGAAAATCCCATGGCGGTAATCTTTTTTTCAGCCACTTTTGGGTCAGGAATCCTTCCTACCTCAGATTCTACCTCAATGTCAAAGCTAACTCGCCTGATTTTTGGGATGGTTTGATTTAGCAGGTTTGCCCAGTCAGAGATGTGGTCTTGAAATTCTTTGGGATTGATCATTCCAATGTTTGTAACCTTATCCCACAGCAGACCCTT
>DATIDL010000030.1:0-3255 GCA_035456305.1 Nitrosopumilaceae archaeon | reverse complement strand
TTTGAGAGGAACATAAAAGATGGCGTTGATTACACTACGATACATTCTGGTATTACAAAAGAGATTGCAAAAAGAATTCTTGCAGTAAAAAGACACGGTGGCATTGTAAGTAAGGGCGGAACAATAACTGCGGCATGGATGCTAAAGTATGATAAAGAAAATCCATACTTTGAACACTTTGATTATCTAATTGAGCTTGCAAGAAAATATGATGTGACTTTTAGCTTGGGTGATGCACTGCGACCAGGCTCTATTCTTGATTCACATGATGAGCTTCAAGTGCAAGAAATGATCAACATTTCACGGCTCACAAAACAAGCTCATGAAAAAGATGTCCAAGTGATGGTTGAAGGGCCAGGTCACGTACCATTAAATGAAGTTGCAGCAAACGTTAAACTAGCAAAAGCATTGATTGGCGAAGTTCCATATTATGTTCTGGGCCCTCTTGTTACTGACGTGGCATCAGGTCACGATCACATTGCAAGTGCAATTGGAGCTGCAATTTCAGCAAGCGAAGGCGTGGATCTATTATGTTATCTTACACCTGCAGAACATTTGGCATTGCCTACTCCAGAAGAAGTAAAGGCTGGACTGATTGCATACAGAATAGCTGCACATGCAGGAGATTTGGTAAAACTTCGCGAAAAAGCAATCAGATGGGATATGGAAATGACTGAAGCTAGACGTACTCTCAACTGGGAAAAACAAATCGCTCTCTCAATAGATCCAGAAGAGGCTGCCAAAATACACGGCAGGGTAGGTCAGATAAATGGAAACACGGTTCCATGTACAATGTGTGGAGGTGCCTGTGTCTACATCATGCTTCCACAGCAAAGAAGCAACACTCCAGAAGAAGTGGCAAAACTACAACAGTCTAGCTAGAACTTCATCAAGGTTTGGTACAGTTTTATATCTTGAAATTTCATCTGGACTAATCCACTTGTAATCAGAATTTTCCCAGTTCAGTCTTATTTTAGGCTCTTTTACATTAAACAAAAATGGAAAGATTGTCCACTCGTGATTAGAATATTGCTCGGATCTAACTTGCAACTCCGTTGCTGTTTTCAAAAGATCAATTTGTCTTTCTTCAATTCCAACTTCTTCAAATATCTCAATTTTTGCTCTGCGCAGGGGTTCTTCATTTTCCTCTATTACTCCACTTACTCCACCCCAAAGCCCTTTCATGCTTTTTACGTTCTGGCTGCGCTTTAAGATAAGAAACCTTTCGTCATTTGTAAGAAATGACGTAACTATCCTTGTGTGATGCAAATTACTTTTCTACAGCATTTATCATGGTAATTAATTTCTTGTAAGAGTCTTCCAAATCAACACTCTTTGAAAGCTTTTCTTTGGTGGTAGTAATGTAATTCATTATTTCTTCTGACTTGTTTTCCTGAATAAGAGTAAGCATCCTGCCAATGTCCTTCCAAAGTTCTTCAGCGTACTTTCTTATTTCTGGGTTTGAAATTATTGTTTCAATAAGATCCGGCGATTCAGTCATTATGCTTGCTGTGAGTATCTTTTGTGCGGTAAATGTTGTTCCAGACATTTTTTCAGTGAGGGACAACTTTTCATCTTTTGCCAATATGTTTGCAAATACGAGATTTATGAGGTGAGTCATGCCTAAAATCACGGCAATTTTTTTGTCATGCTCTGCGGCATCTATTGTAACAAAGTTTGCTTCGCTAAAAAGCGACTTTATTACAGCCATCTCTTTTTTTGCATCACGGATAGGGATGGAAATTATATTGTGGCCCTTGATCTTTTTTGTTCCAGGTCCAAACATGGGATGTATGCATATTGGGCTCACCTTGTCTGGGATTTTTGAAAGTGCAGATACCACTTTGGATTTAAGTGACGAAATATCGATAAGATATGACTCTCTTTTCATTTCCTTTGCTATCAATCGTATGATTTCAGGAGTTCTTTTTGTTGGAGTGCAAAGCATGACGTAATCCACTGAAAGAATTGCACCGACAAGTGACTTTGCCTTGGTCACAGACTTGTTGAGTATTTCTTTTTCTGCATCATATCCGATTACCTCAAAACCTTTGTCGATAAAATATTTTGAAAACCATTTGCCCATCTGCCCTTCGGCCCCAATTATTGCAATTTTTTTCTTCATCCTATTCACTCAGCGCCTTGGCTATGACTTTCATTCCTTCATTTAGTAATTTTTCTGGTTGGCACGCAGAAATTCTTACAAAGTTCTGATAATTACCAAATGCTTCACCTGGCGCAATTGCCACTCCTAGATCAAGTAATTTGTTTGTAAATTCAGTAGAATCAAAATTATTTTTTCTTGCTCTGGCAAAAATGTACATTGCCCCATCTGGTTTTACAAAGTCTAACTGCATGTTTTTTGCCATCTCGACCACTAATTCTAGTCTGTTTCTCATGGTTTTAGTATTATCGCTTGTATCCGCATCAAGTGCCTTTAGGGCCACATACTGGATTGGTTCAGATACGTTTGTCATGCAAAGTGCCTGAAGTTTTGCCATCTTGTCTATGATTTCAGGACTTGAGACAGCATAACCTATCCTAAAGCCTGTCATGGCATGAGATTTTGAAAACGATTGCGTTATGATGCTCTTGTCATACTCATACGAAAGTATGCTCTTCCAGATTCCATAAGAATAATCCGCATAGATTTCATCGCTTAGAACGTACAGATTGTTTTTGATTGCAAGCTGCATTATTTCATCTTGAAGGTTTGTTGGAAGAATCTTGCCTGTTGGATTGTTTGGATAGTTAAGAACAATCATTTTGGTATTTGGATTTATTATGCTTGAAATCTGCTCTACTGATGGTTCCCACTTTTCTTCCAGTCTAGTACTGATGGTTCTTACTTTGATGCCAGAGTTTAACGCATTTTCTCTATATGCAGGCCATGCTGGCTCTATCACTATTATCTCGTCGCCGGGACGCAAAAGAGTTGAAATTGTAAGAAACACGGAAAATCTTGCACCCGGGGACACCATGATGTTTTCGATTTTTGTCTTTGTCTTGAATCTTGTTGAAGTTTTTTCTGCAAGTGCCGCACGAAACTCTGTCATTCCCTTTGCTTCGCCATATTTTGTAAATCCCTTATCGTACACTTCGCCAAGAGATTTTTTGACAATCTTTGGCGGGTAAAAATCTGGTTCGCCAACTTCCATGTGGATGATCTTTTTTCCCTGCTGCTCCAAGGATCTTGCTTTTAAAAATATGGAAAGGTGAGTCTGCTTGTTGGTAGATTGGATTTTTATTGATTCG
>DATIDL010000029.1:0-3018 GCA_035456305.1 Nitrosopumilaceae archaeon | reverse complement strand
AAAAGAAAAAGAAATAGATCTTATAGTGATTGGAACAAGAGGCTTGGGTGGATTTTCAAGACTAAAGGCAATTGGAAGCGTTGCAAGAAAGGTATCAGAGCACTCTCACTGCCCAGTGCTTTTGATTCATTAATTGTCACGAGTCAAGCTCTGGTTCTCAAGCCTGATAATCATAATGAAGTAAAAACAGACGTTTTTTCATTTATCAATTCATGGGTGGATTTGAGAAAAACTGTCCAATATGCAATAAAAAATTTACAAGCTTACTAGAGCACACAATGCACATAGGACACGATCACAAAGACATCCTTCCTGGACAGATATTTGAATCTGGAAAAGAGAAAAAGGAACATCTAAGGGAATGACACTAATTAGATGATCAGACTATTGGCATGAAGTTCCAGTTTCCAAGCTTGATAATCATGATATTTTTTAAATAAAAATTCCATCAAGACATCTCAGAAGTGGAACCTAACCTACCATCTACGTATTGGCAACTGTTCAAAACCATTTAGGTTCCCTTCCACACTTAAAAAACTGAGAGATATTTGCTACCAAAGTTGAGAATCTGGAACGTGTATCTTACTGAGATTACATCTTGATACAATCAAAGTATCTTTGATGGCGTGTATGCCTTTTTGTCCAGCCTATCAAGTCTTTTTAGAGCAAACGCTGCAGTCTCTCTGACATGAGAAATTGGATCCTTGAGAGCTTTTATCATTGTATCTTTTGCCTCAAATGCTTTCATCAAAGCTAGACACTCTAGCGCTTCATGTTTTGCTATCCCGCTCTTGTCGTTTAGGGCTGTATTGATTAGATCTGGAATTTTTTTCCTCATGTTTCTTGCCGCAATCTGAAAACACACTTCATGCTTTATCACTCCGTTGTCATCGTTTTGCAGAATCCAAGACATTAGTTCAGCAACCTCATCAAAGATTGGATCTGTGGGATTTGCTTCTGCTATTTCTCCAGCTAAATATACTGCATCCCACCTCTTTGATTCATCTGCATCATTTTTTATGGTGTAAATGCATCTGTTCAATCGCTCTCTTGTTGGAATGTCTCTCAGATCGGTTTCATCCATTATGTCAAGGGGCACAGCTGGACTAGAAGGAAAAGAGTTTTTTATTTGATGTCTGTCATTATCAACTTTGATAATCAGCCAACCTTCTAATACCGAGATCTTTCAGATTTTTGAAATGGAAAAAAAGTGTGAATATTGCGGTAAAGTAATGAAAGACTCGCAATCAACACACTGCTCTGACAAGTGTCTTTTTGCAAGTATTAAAAAAAGCAAACAATTTCGAGGTCTGAAATGACATACTGCATGGGCCTATGCACTAGGTACAAGGCACTAAAGCCTTCTGAAATTGGCCGGTATGCAGCAGGACAGAAACGCTGCAACTTTTGTGAGATTTTCATTAATTGTGATGGAATATCATGCCCGTGCTGCAAGAGAAAACTGCGTTCCTTACCTAGAAGCAAAAAAGGTAAAGAAAAGTATGTGCTGCAAAAGTCTGTATAAAAACACAAAATCAATACAGATGCAATTTGTAAGTAATATCTAAAAAGCAGGCTAGAATAAAACAGAATATGAAATTTTTTCATATATTGATAATCGTAACAATTGCTATTTTGATTGGAATTGTTTTTGATGCGCAAACAGCCCTTGGTGGTGGTTGGTATCCTTGTTGCATTGAATTTAAGCTAGACAAAACAGAATACAACACAGGTGACACTGTCATAATTACTGTCAGGGCAGATCAACAGTATGAGAATTCGAATGAAAATGTTATAGTGAAAATTTCTGACGTGACTTTTGGGCCAGATTATGCAAACGTCATACATCAAGAGGAGAAAACACTGGAGGATGGCAAGGCCATGTTTGAATACAAGACTCCTCAATCGCCTGACAGATACAGGTATCTTCTAACACTAGAATCGCCAGCCGGAGTACAATCAAAACTATTTTTTACAAAAAAAGATGCTAGCAAGTTTGTGATTTCAGACATCAAGGTGCTAAATCCTGTACTAAAACAAGGCGAGCCAGTAAAGTTTGAGGCCAAAGTGGTTGATGGTGTTGGCAATCCTGCTCATTATGCCAGAATTCTTGTAACAGGTGATATACCACACGAGACGTGCAGTACCGAAATATCCGGTTATGCTGGAGCATATCTTGATCTCTCCCCACTTTATTCACTACAGCCAGACTATTGGTCCTCAGGTGTGGTAAAAGGAGATGTTCCTATTACAAACACTGTAATGCCTGGCAAGTATGATCTGCAGGTATCTGTAGGCGGTGACATCGATGGTTATGTCAGCAGCTTTGAATATTTTCAAATAGAAATAATTCCAACAGACTTGCCTGAAGATCCTCCTTATACGGTCTTTGTCCCATTCCAGTACGATTTTGGACCAGGATTTATGACAGAAAAACCAATCAACATTACTGCAAAGACTGCTTACAATGGATGCGGCTCTATAATACCAAACGTGCCAATCAAAGCTGAAATAAAAAGATATGACCTGCAAAACGCACAGTGGATGGAAACTCTTCAGACAAAAGAAATCACATCCGATGAAAATGGAGTATACCATGTTTCATTTGAGCCAATTGGTCTTAGGGCTGGATACTATAACGTGCTTTTGACATCAACATACCAAGGAGTAGAGCAGACGATAGGAGTTGGAACACCGAACAACATCAAAAACTTTACAATATCAGAAGAAGGAAAAGATTTTACAGTTACAGTTGATGGGTGGTACTTTGTCCCACTAGATGTCACATTTGATAAAGAAAACAAAAAACTCACATTGGAGCTTGACACGTTTGATCCGTTTAGGCGAGTAGATTTTAAAATTCCACACGAATTGTTAGATGGCGAATTTAGAACAGTTCTGGTAAATGGTAAAGAAAGAGATGCTTCTGCCCAAAAATATGAAGGATACACATGGTTTTCTCCTTGGCCTGGCGAAGATGATCATACTGTCATTGAAGTAATTGGAACCAGTGCCATT
>DATIDL010000028.1:0-13563 GCA_035456305.1 Nitrosopumilaceae archaeon | reverse complement strand
CTTTGCTCCAATTCTTTTTTTATCGAGTTTACTGCAGCTTGTCTAACATCGTTTGCAACAAGATAGTGTTTTGCAGGAAATATCTTGATCTTCGAAACGGTCTTTTTCTCTTTAAGCGAGATATTGTCGTGCACGGATATCTTTTCTATCTTGTCTCCAAACATGGAGATTCTTATGACATCATCAGAATAGGCAGGTATGATATCTAGTGTATCTCCTTTTATTCGAAATCTTCCTGATGAAAGTTCGGTGTCATTTCTCTCATAACGTGCATTGACGAGCTGTTTTATCAAAGCAGAGCGACTAACGGTGGCACCATTTTCAATACTAATTGACATTGCTTCCCAATCACGTGGTGAACCAAGTGAATAGATGCATGAAACTGTTGCAACGATAATTGTTGGTTCTCCAGATAGAAGCATGGCTGTTGCTTCCAGACGCATTTTTTCAATTTTTTCATTGATCTGTGTATCTTTTTCTATGTAAGTATCAGTTTGTGGAATATAGCTTTCTGGTTGATAGTAATCGTAATAGCTAACAAAGTACCCTACATTGTTTTTTGGGAAAAATTGTTTTAGCTCTGAATAAAGCTGAGCAGCCAAAGTTTTGTTATGTGATATTACCAGTGTGTTTTTTCCAGTTCTTTGTATTACGTTTGCTATGGTAAACGTCTTGCCACTGCCAGTTACCCCAAGCAGGGTCTGGATCTTTTTCTTTTGCACTTCGTTGACTAACAATTCTATTGCATTGGGTTGATCTCCAGTTGGCTGAAATTCTGCTGACAGTTCAAAGCATTGATTTTGTAACAACACTACAAGAGACTGAAAACGAAATTTAAAGCAATGGTAGTATTAGTATTACTACCAGGACGGTTCTTCTGTTATTTCAAACCCATCTTTTGTTTGTATTATACCCATCATCTTAAGGGTATTTTGTGCAGTAGGCGAGTTCCTCTCTATTATTTTTCTGGCAAGCTCCACACGCGTTTTTTTATCTAAATGCTGACCAACTTTGTATTTTCCACGTATGGTGCTTGGTATTATTTTTATTATTGCAACCTCATCTACTACTCTCATTTCAGGGCTTATGCTTTCATAACCGCCTTCTGGTTGGTATTTTTTCATGAGCGCATTTAGGGCCATGGTTTTTTCATTTCTGTTTTCAACTATTGTGCCAATTCCCTTTATGACTACGCTGATATACAGTGTGTCTGCCTGTGAAGCGTCTTTTGGGTCTGTAAAATAAGACGGAAGAAATTCAAGACTTTGGTCTACTTCAAAACCGACTTTGCTATTTTTTTTAATATTTTCGAGTTTTTCGCCTTTTGTATGAGAATGCATGTAGATCGCATCATTTGTGTAGACAAAATTCATTGGAATTATTTGCGGGTATCCGTCCTTATCTACACTACAAATCCTGCCAGTTTCTTGTTGATTTAGAAACAAGATGATCTTTTCTTTTGATTTCATCTCCAATCTCCCAAGTAATTGCATATTGCTAGTCAGTAGATTAAATGATATAAATCTAAAAGAAAATAAGCAGGTCTATCCTAATACTAGTATGAAAATTAAAGAACAATTTACTGATTTTAAAGCATTTTTACTTGCAGGAAGTGCCGTGATGGCGTTTTCACATTTTGTGTATAACTTATTTGGATATACAATACCTGCCATAGTTTGGGAGTTTTTCAAAGAATTTGGTGCAGCTATAATTATGATGTCTGTATTTGTATTTGCAATAGCATGGTTATTAAAAGCAAAACCACACAAAAAGCCTCAAAACTATTCTGTCATTTCATATGATGTTTTTGGAAATGAATCAAAAATTGACGGGATGCGAACAGAATTTAAGACTCATGATGTTGCGTGGAGCTTCATGAAACACTACAAAAAATCATACCCATTGTATAATTTTGCTCTAGTTTCCGATCTTCCGAACTCAGAGAAAAAGACCATTTTCAAATATCTGTAGTTATTTCTTGGTTCGCTTTTGTTTTTTCTTGTTTTTTATATGCCAAAGAAATATGAAAAATCCAATGACTGATGAAACAATTGTTCCAACCCCAACAACTGGAGCTATGAAAAAGTCTCCAACCCAAAGTCCTTCTGCACCGCCTATTTCTAGTATTCCACGTTGTCTTGTAAATATATTCAAAGCGTCTTCTTGACTGTAAGTTTTTCCTGATTTGTCTGAATAGGTGGTTGATATGTTTACTGTAATGTCAGTTGGTATTGCAAGATCTTTTGGTGTCTGAAGCACAAACTCAAAATTCTGTATTCTTCCTGCATCTAGATTAGTTATTGCGTAGATCTTTTTCCCATCAAGCATTACTTGAGGCGAGTCCGCAATAATTTCGATATTTTGTGCATCATACCCTTGGTTTTTTATTGTACCCTTAATTGAAAATTGTTCTCCTGAAAAAACAGAGTCTGGAGAATCAATATTGATCAAAATTATGGGTTTTGATTGTACGTTTATCTCAAATGCCTTTATCAGTGAATTTTTTATTGGTTTTTCATCAAAAAATCCCTTTATGAAATACTCTATTGAAATATTTGCTACCACTATTCCATCTGGTGAATCTGGTTTTATTTTGGCATTAAAATTATTTCCAAGTGTAGATTCTCTTGGGAGACTTGGTATGTTGAATTGATTTTGTACTATTTCAAGCTCGGGAGATCCGATAGTTACAGTGATGTTTGACATTTGATCTGCTTTTGTTTTAACCGTTGATGCCAAAACGAATTCATTTCCTGGTGCCACTACATCTGGATAATTCAATGATACATCGATATTTGCATCAGAGATTGTGTTTTGTGAACCGTATGCAGAAATTGTAAATACTGTGACAAAAGCTAAAAGAAAGAGATTCACAGATTTTAGGTCGAAGTCCAAACTTATATTGTTTGAATTATTTTTTTGGGTTGTCCATTTCCCTAAAGTATGGTAATACTGTGGAACCAAATTTGTCTATTGAACCAAAGTATCCTGATCCCCAAAATCTGATTATAAAATGGTTTACTCCTGCCTTTAGGAATTTCTCAAATACTGGAATAATGTCATCTGGTGTTCCAAGTGCAATTGATGAGCGTGCTACCTTGTCAGGTATTGTTTGTGCGGCTTCTCGCATCTTGACTATCCATTCTTGATTTGACATTGAATATTCTGTAAAGTATTTTTTGAAATCAAATCCTTCTATGTCTTTTATATTGTGTACCTTGAGAACCTCTGGTTTGAATAAACTAACTTTTACTGCATTTTTCATTTTTGCCCAAGCTTCCTCAGCATCATCAGAAAAGTATACGTCGATGTCAACTCCAAATTGAAAGTCGTTTTTGTCTCTTCCATTTTCTTTTATTGACTCCTTTATGACATTGGCGTGGACTTGATAAAGTTCTGGGGTATAACCAATTGGAATCCAACCATCCCCATACTTGCCACACAATCCTAAAGTTCTTGGGGCACCAGCTGCCATGTAGATTGGTGGATGTGGCTGTCTCACACTTTTTGCTTGCAGACATGCCTCTTCTAATTGATAAAACTCACCTTTGAAACTGACCCTATGTTCAGGTGATGATTCAAAAAGTAACTTTATGATTTGAAGCTGTTCTTCAAATCTGCCAACGGGTTTATCCCATTGAATCTTAAACTCTTTAATGTTTTGTGCCTCACCTGCGCCGATACCAAGTGTTCCTCGGCCATGTGATACTCTATCTAACGTAACTGTTGCCAAGGCAATGTTTGATGGATGTCTTCTCACTGCGTCAGTAACGCATGTTCCAAGCTCAACATTATTTGTAACAGATGCTATTGCAGAAAGCATTACCCAAGGATCATTAACAATCGCATGATTCCATTGTGGTACATTTGTGTGGTCCATATACCAAATCGAATTGTATCCTGTCCTGTCTGCCAAAATGCAAGCTGTGAGGATTTGATCTTCGCTCAATCCCAGCCTTGCAACATTAAGTCCTTGTTGAATTCCAAATTTGATCATTTTTTACAATCCTATAACATCATTGTGATTTGAAAGCAGTATTTAAGTCTAGTAAAATGTACGAATATCATAACTCGTTATTTAAAAAATATAAACAAAAGTTGTAGATTTCTATAATCTACCATCTTTGATATCTTGCAGAAGTTGCATGACATCTTCTTTTGTAACGGGAATTGGATTTGGATCCAAGTGTCCTTTATCAGTCATCACAACGTCTGCTGCCTGATCAATAGGTGCCTTTAAAGGTAATCTGTCAAACTTTAGTTTTTCAATAACCTCTTTGAATTTTTCATAAAATATTGATTTGTTAAACCTATGGGCAACTGTAGTACAAGAAGAAAGTGAATATCCATGGGGTACCCCTTCATTTGAAAATACATACGAAAGAGCATGTCCAAGAGTCGTTGAGGCATTTCCAAAACCAATGCCAGAAAGCATTGAACCGTATGGATAGTTTTCAGGTTTGTTGTTCATTATTGCATCATATAGTACATCAAATGCAGCTTTACACATTGTTCTTGTAAACTCGTTTCCTCTTTTACTGTCATATCCCTCAGTTGCTTGTGCACATGCGTCACATACTGAATTTTTAATAATTGCTTCTGGGGTACCATCTAAAAAGTATGAATCAACTACTGCCATGTCTGCAAGAAATTTCTCTTCTTGTAGTAGCTTCTTTTTGCCATCAAATTTTAGCACGCAGTATGTAGTCATCTCACTTCCTGTTCCAAAAGTTGTAGGGATTAAGATCTTTGGAATTTTTATCTCTGATGCTGCATATTTTGCTACATCCTGTGAACTTCCTCCGCCCAGTCCAATTATAGCTGATAAATTTTTTGACTTGTAATCGGAAATTACTTTCTGCACTGTTTCTATAGATGGTTCTGGTTCTACCTTATCAAATAACATGTAATCTTTAATGCCCATCTTTGCAAGCCACTTTGAAGAAACATCCGGCGGTGCAGTTGTTACAACTAGTGCATTTTTTGGATATTCTGTTTCAGAAAGTGCATTTTTGCCGAATTTGATTATTTTTGGTATTCTAATTGTATTCATGCTCAAAGTTAGATTTGTGATTATTATTATACCTTACAGACACAACTAGGTTGGATGAGCATCGTACTTGATAATTAAAAACTATCAATCCTTGGGATCAAACAGAGATAAGAGAATTGCATTGCAAATATTAGAAAAAGGACTAGATACGGCTCTTCCCAACCCATTTTTAAGCAGAGTCGTGCACAAAAACACACTTTTCATAGGCAAAAACAGAATCTCGCTGTCAAAATATGATAGAATTTTTGTAGTTGCCTTTGGAAAAGCGGCTGATTCGATGACAAGTGTGATTGGGCGCCTTATTGATATCAAAGGAGGAATAGTTGTAATTCCAAAAAATGTAGATTCTGTACTTAAAAATAAAAATTTTAAAATTATACGCGCCGGGCATCCTATTCCAGATAAAGACAGTGTTTTTTCTGCAAGAATGATTATAGAATTTTTAAAAACAAGAAAAAAAGATGATTTTGTGTTTTTTTTAATATCTGGAGGTGGTTCATCACTGATTGCACTTCCAGATGGTGTTACATTATCTGATAAAAAGAAAATTACAAAGCTCTTACTTGATTGTGGTGCAAATATACATGAGATCAACTGTATCAGAAAGCACATCTCAAAAATAAAAGGAGGATGGATGTCAAAATATCTGAAATGTGATGCTGTTTCTCTTGTAATGTCAGATGTCGTTGGAAATGATCTTTCTTCTATAGCATCTGGACCAACATATTTCGATAAAACTACGTTTGATTATGCCGCAAAAGTGTTAAAAAAACATGGACTTGAAAAATCCGTACCACGAAGTGTATTGAAAAGGATCAAACTTGGAATTGAACACAAAATTCCCGAAACCCCAAAACGTATCACAATAAAAAATTACATAATTGCTACAAATGAAGACTGTCTAGATGAAATGAAAAAAAAAGCCGTGTCTTTTGGCTTGCGCACAAAAATTATCCATTCAATGGCAGGTGATGTGAGGGCAATTGCTCACAAACTTGTCAGTGCATCAAAATCCTATGACTGTCTTATCTTTGGCGGGGAAACCACCGTAAAGGTACGAGGTAATGGCAAGGGTGGTAGAAATCAAGAACTAGTTTTGCATGCCTTGATGGAATCTTACAAAAAAAATCAAAACATGATAATTGCATCAATTGGGACTGATGGTATTGATGGAAATACAGATGCATGTGGTGCAATACTGAGTACTGGAGAATTAAAAATAAACCAGACTCAGAAATTCTTGAAAAATAATAATGCCTATTCCTTATTAAAAAAACAAAATGCGCTCATATTTACAGGCCCAACCCATACTAATATGATGGATATTGGTGTAGTACTACGACGATAGAACTTTTGTTGCAATGTTTTGTTGTGGTTCTATTAGTTCGTATTTAACAACTAGTTTTCTTTGATCTATTATCTGTCTTATGAAGCCAATTCTTGATTCTATGAATGGATCTGAGCTAGTTTTTTTATCAACAAGACGATCAAACATTGATCTCGAATCCACCATTACCTTTACGCTGTCATCATTTTTTATAATAAATCTACCAACGCCCCAGAATATTCCAACATGAAGTGCAATGTATTTTGCCTGTTCTATTGATACCTTATCCAGGTAGATGTCTGTCTGTTCTCTATACTGCTCTACCTGAGTTTCATTATTTTGAATGACCCATGAGATTCTTTTTTCAGTCCCATCTGAAAAATAGACATGATCCATATGTCAACCAAAAACGTGTCGATAGTCTATATATTTTGAATACAGGGCTGAATAACCAAAATAGAAACCAGGTAGCAATGCTGGAGCCTCACTCCTTTTTCACCAACATGGTGGATGAGCTGATAGAGTTTTCTGAATATGATCCAGAGCTAAAAGATGGGCTCAAATGGATTGACAGTGAGGCACAAAAACGTGGAATAACATTCTATGAGATGGTGTTTGTGGTATTGCACAAATACGATGCAGATGTCAAAGCTAAAGAGTGGCTTCAGACAAGAAACTAGCTATTCTCTTTTTTCTAACGGTACGTATTCGCATCCAGACGGACCACAATATTTGCCAACATACACTGCCTTTGGTCTGTAAAGCATGGGTTTTGGTGCTGCCTCTGCAAATCTTTCTTCAATAATATGCGCAGTCCATCCTGCAACTCTGGAAACTGCAAATATTGGCGTATTCAGATCTGGTGGAATTTTTAGCATGTAGTATGTTGAAGCGCTGTAAAGATCTACATTTGGAAATATGTCGGAGCCTTTTACTTTTTTCATCTCCTCTGCAGTAACATCTTCTACTTTTTTTGTAATCTTAAACCACGGTTCACCTGTTTTTTCTGATAATCGTCTTGAGAGCTCTCTTAATACCTCTGCGCGTGGATCAAACGTCTTGTATACTGCATGGCCCATGCCCATTATTTTTTTACCTTGGCCAAGTTTTTCTTTAACCCATGATTCAACTTTACTTTCAGATTTTATGTCTAAAAGCATCTGCATAACTTGGAAATTTGCTCCACCGTGTAGTTCTCCACTTAATGCTCCAATTGCAGCGCTTACTGCAGCATACATGTGTGCTCTTGTTGATGAAACCTCCCTTGCGGCAAAAGTTGATGCATTAAAACTGTGTTCTGCATGTAAAATTAAACAAATATCGAAAATTCTTGCAAATTCTTGGTCCGGCTCTTTCCCAGTTAACATGTAAAGAAAGTTGCCTGCGTGGTTTAGCTTCTTTGATGGTCTAATTAGTTCCTTATCATTGCGAATTCTATCCCAATAAGATATGATTGTGGGTAATTTTGCAATTAGACTGATTGCTCTACGATAGTTTGTCTGTCTGTCTTCAGATTTGTCTGTTGCATAGGTAGCAAGTGAGGAGACTGTTGACTGCAAGACATCCATTGGATTTGATGTCTTAGGAAAGTTTTTGAGATTTTTTTCAATTCCTTCTGGAATCTCACGTTCTGATACTAACTCCTTGAAGAAATCAGTGAGCATATTTTGCGTGGGCAAGTCATCGTTGAGTAACATACAAGCGGTTTCTTCAAAAGTGGATTTTTTGACAAGATCTAAAATGTCATATCCTCTATAGATCAGTTTACCGTTTATTCCATCTATTGCAGAAATCTTTGTATCAGCTACCTCGATATTACGAAGACCTATGTTTTTTGTCTCCACTACACTAGTAATTTCCAAAATTGCATATTAAAGCTATACGAAACAAACATTTTGTGATATGTATGAAAATTAATTAAAAAATTAAGCAATTTGTCTAATCTGGCAACTCTTTTCCATATAGCATAAATTTTCTGGTTAAAGTAGAAATGACTGAATTAGAGCGAGATTTTATCAAACTAGTAGATGATTTTGTAATTAATTCAAAAGAACCAGAAATTATAGCAGAGATTGGGCAGCTTGACAGAGAAGCACAATTGTTGGGAATTACATTTTATGATATGTATTGTATAGTTTTACAAAATGTTGCTGGTCATCAGAATCTTATTTCTAGATTCCAAATTTACATGAAAACAAAGAAAACCGTTTGATTGTTTTTTAGTTTAAATGAGGGTGAATGTGTCTTGACTATTCATGACAAGAAACAAAATTGTTTGTGTGTCTCACAAGGAAGATGCAGATGGAATAGGCGCAGCTTCGTTAATTCGACAAGCATTTGGTGGAGAAACACGACTTGTAGATTATCCTGGCTTGATGAATGAGCTTGAACTCTTAAAAAATAATGAGTCATTAAAGACACTTTACATTTGTGATTTAGGACTAAGCAAGACAAATCAAGATCAATTTATTGAATTATTAAAAGTATTAAGAAAGAAGAAGGTCTCAATTACATACATCGATCATCATGATTTGGATGAAAAACTCAAAAAGAAAATTCGTGCACTCGGAGTAAAACTGATTCATAAAATTGATGAATGTACTACCGTTCAGGTATATGGCGCATTTAAATCAAAACTTACAGATCATAGCGCATTTTTGGCTGCATGTTCTGCTATAACTGACTATATGGAAGATAGACCACTTGGTTCTAAATTGCTACAGAAATTTGACAGACAGTTTACATTGCTTGAGGCGACAGTTCTTACTTTTACAATAACAAGCCATCAAAAAGACAATGAATATCTTCTTTATCTTGTAGATGAGCTAAGCGAATCAAAATATCCACATGATATTCCTAACTCATTTGAGTTTGCTAGAATACAGGCAGAGCGAATATCTGGAGTAATACAAAAAGTAAAACAAAACATGAAAAAAATGAAAAACCTTGCATTTATGGAAGTTACAGATTCTGGCGCAAGTATGGTGGTTAATTTTGTTTTAGGAATGTCTGGCAAGGATGTTGGTGTTTCATACAAACTCAGAGAAGATCATGGAATATACGCTGTCTCAGTACGTGGTTCAAGAAGCTTGAAAACCCATCTTGGTAGAATAGTTAATCCTCTTGCAACGGAGCTTGGTGGTTCTGGTGGAGGACATGATAAAGCATGTGGAGCAGTAATTCCAAAAGACAAGATAAAGATTTTTTTGAAAAAATTTAACTCAAAACTTAATTGATCTCTGCGATAAGATCAATTTCAACTGCAGAATTTAGTGGTAAGCTTGAGACTCCTACTGCAATACGCGTATGTTGACCCTTTGACCCAAAAATCTCAAAAAGTAAATCTGACGCAGCATTGATGACCTTTGGATGTTCATTGAATTCTGGTGGCGAATTTACAAAACCAGATACTTTGACAATCTTTGAAATTTTATCCAAGCTTCCAAGCTCTGATTTTATCTGGGCTAGTGCGTTTATGATGCACAGTTTGGCTGCTTTTTGAGCTTCTTCAAGATTAAGATCCTTTGAAACCTTTCCTGCATATGCTATCTTGCCGTCTTGCATTGGAATCTGACCTGAAACAAATACTAGTTTTCCTGTTCTGACTATTGGGACGTAAGATCCTGCAGGCTTTGGAGGATTTGGTAACGTTATACCAAGCATCTTTAGTTTTTCTTCGCTCACAAAATCTGCTTTTACTGTATCCATTTTAACTTTATCTTCACAAATAGATAAAACTGAATAACTGTTCTCAACAATACATTCACTCTCAATATTTTGCCTATAAAGTTAATACGAAATCACATCATTGTATTACAATGGAAAGAATAGTTCTGGGTGTCTCACTCTTCTTAATTCTCAGTTCATCGGTCATTATTGGCAATGCACATGCTGAATATGTAGTACTTGAAGATTCAAAAAAACAGTATTCGATAAATATTAAGTTCCTCAAATACGAAAATAAGAGAAAATATTATTCTGGTGATGATCTGATACTCTATTCTTTTCGTGACGATAAGTTTCTTAGATTAATAGGAAAAATTGACGGCGTGCCTATGCATCTCTTTGGGAAGAAAATTTTTGATGGTAATGATATTGATACATACTTGTTAAAGGGTAAAACCGAAAATGGTAAAAAATTACAATTCACAATGAAAATAAATGATACCAAAATCGGAGAGGTACAAGTACAACCTGTAGTACCTACGGTGCAGAAATTAACAAATAAAATAAACCTTGTTTCTTTCAGCCCTTCAGTAGTGACAAAAGGATATTCATATAATTTTTTTGTACGAACATATGATTCTCAATTAAATCCTATTGGCAATACTGAACAAAACTGGGGAATCTTACAAGATGTAAACGTTTCAATTAAGATATTAGACAAGGATAGTAAGGTGATAAAACAGTTTAATGGTGTTACCGGTGAACTGGGTTATTACAATGATGGTTTTGTGATACCATATGATCTCACAGCTTCTTCCTATTTTGTGATCATAAATGCTACAAAAGATGGATATTCTTCCGACAGTGATCAGTTCTGGCTTCACATATTGGAACTAATTACAGAAGGAAACACATCGAATAATTGATGACACAATCTCCTATAGTTCAGACCAACTAACAAAATTAGCCAATAATTGCTTACTGTTCCTAAAACAAAGATAAACAAAATATGACTCTATCTTCATATATTGTATAAAAAAACAAATTATATGTCGAAGCTAGACTCCAAAACTCACAAGACCAAAAAAGATATGGATGCACTACTTTCAAGACTAAATGCACTTGAAGCGTCTGCTACTGATAACTTTCAAAAATCAATAATTGGAGTACTAAGAGCAATTGTAGAGACACAATCTCATTCGCTAGATGAGTTTGAGCACTTGAAAAAAGCACTAGACTTGATTACTTTGCAGCTTTTCAAATTAGATTCAAAATAGATCATTTTGGTACCGTATTGCTTAGACCACATTCTACGCATTTTATAAGATAACTATTATCAAGCTCTTGCACTTTTTCCATTTTTGATCCACAACATGGACATTGCATGATGTGTTATGATATCAACATGAATAAAAGATTAAATTCAGGGTTTCTTTGCTTTGAAACAAATGAAAGATCCTCATAATTATAGAGCAGTAGGTTGGTCTATGGTGGCAGTTGCTGCTTCGCTTGCAATTATTGGTCTTTTAGTATTGGCAATAGGAGACGACGCATATTTTTCTGATAAAATCATGAAACAAAAACAAGCTGAATTTGAAGCAAAAAAGAAACTAGAGCAAACCGAAAAATCTATTGGGCTAGATAAAAACCCAAGTATGGCATCAGATTCTGGATTGTTTATTTTACCTGTTGTCTAAAGTAAGTCTTCGTCAATTTCTTCAATTGGGTCTAGATATTGTTTACATGTGCAGTGTGGAATAAGACATTTGCCAACTCTTGCAAGCGATGTACTGTTTTTTGAGGGTTCATGAGCCTGATCTGTATGATGGCATCGCTTGCAATTCATGTTTAAAAGAAATTGTTTGTTTTATTTAATACTTGAATTACATACAAATAGACACATCAAGAAACTAGATCATGCAGGCAAACAACCTCATAAAAGAAACCAGCCCATATCTCTTACAACATGCGTACAATCCAGTAAATTGGTACACTTGGGGAGGAGAAGCACTAAAAAAAGCAAAAGATGAGAACAAACCAATATTTCTAAGCATAGGGTACAGCGCGTGCCATTGGTGTCATGTTATGGCGCACGAGTCGTTTGAGAATGAAGATGTTGCACAGATTATGAATGAAAATTTCATCAACATAAAGGTAGACAGGGAAGAACGGCCAGATGTTGATGACATTTACCAAAAAGTTTGTCAGTTAGTTACTGGAAGCGGAGGATGGCCACTCAGTGTATTTCTTACTCCTGACCAAAAACCATTCTATGTTGGAACATATTTCCCAATTCTTGATAGTTATGGAAGACCTGGGTTTGGAAGTATATTGCGACAGCTTGCAATTGCATACAAAGAAAAACCATCTGACATTGAAGCTGCAGCAACTAATTTTATGAATACTCTTACAAAAACAGAGCCAATTAACACTCGATCTAAACTTGAAAAATCAATTTTAGATGAAGCTGCAATTAATTTGCTTCAGATTGGTGATCCCGTAAATGGGGGATTTGGGCAAGCACCAAAATTTCCAAATGCTGCAAATCTTTCTTTCATGCTACGTTATTCTAAACTTTCAGGAATATCGAAATTCCAAGAATTTGTTTTTAAAACCTTGACAAAAATGGCAAATGGAGGAATATATGATCAGATTGGTGGAGGATTCCACAGATATTCTACCGATTCTAGATGGCTTGTACCGCATTTTGAAAAGATGTTGTATGATAATGCATTGCTATCAATAGTGTATGCCGAAGCGTATCAAGTAGCAAAGGATCCAAAATATCTTCAGGTTGTGAATCAAACCCTACAATATGTTTTACGTGAGATGACTTCTCCTGATGGAGGATTTTATTCTGCACAAGATGCTGATTCAGAAGGAGAAGAAGGAAAATTCTATGTCTGGAAAAAACAAGAAATACAAGAAATTCTGGGAGACGATTCTGATGTTTTTTGTCTTTATTATGATGTCACCGATGGTGGTAATTTTGAAGGCCACACGATACTTAACAATAGTGTTAGAACATCAACCGTAGCATTTCAATTTGGAAAAACTGAGTCTGAGGTAGAGGAAATAATTACTAGGTGTTCAAAAAATCTCTTTGAGATTCGCTCTAAAAGAATTGCACCGGGAAGAGATGACAAGATTCTGACCAGTTGGAATGGACTAATGATTTCCGCATTTGCCAAAGGATATAGGATAAGCGGCTTGAATGAGTTTCTTGATGCTGCACAAAACTGTATTACGTTTATAGAAGAAAAGCTAACAAAAAATGGTAAACTTCTCCGAACGTACAAAAACGGTCAAGCTAAACTAATGGCATATCTTGATGACTATGTGTATTTTGTAAATGCATTATTGGATGTCTTTGAGATAAATCCTGATGCAAAGTATCTAGATCTTGCTGTAAAACATGCAGATTATTTAATAGACCACTTTTGGGATGAATCTGAAAACAATTTCTTTTTTACTGCTGATGATCATGAAAAACTAATCATTAGAACAAAAAATCTCT
>DATIDL010000027.1:0-4087 GCA_035456305.1 Nitrosopumilaceae archaeon | reverse complement strand
TCATGCAGGTTTGTCTGCAGTCTTCTTTCAATGCCAAGAAAATCAACATCGTCAGAAATCGGAGTGTGAAAATAGTTGAAATTAAAGTATGTACCAATCACCAGCTCCTCAATGCTTGCAATCTTTAGGTCCTCTTTTGATATCAACCCGTGCCTTATCTTTGTCCCAGTTTTGTCTTTATAATCAGAAAATGATGAAACATTGAAAAATGCCCTCTCAAGCTTTCTTGATTTTTCCTGTACCTTTACTATTGCTGGCCTGTCAATGTCTTTTGGGTTTTTGAAAAGTTTTGGGTGCTTTATCCTTGCTTTCTCAAGAAGATAGTACTGGTTTTTTCTGTGCGACCTTTCTTCTGCCTGAAACAAGGCGCGATTTCCAAATATCGGTACCTTGAAATTATTTTCTATTCTTTTGTAACCAAGATATGCAGTAAGAGCCCTGTGAGGTATAATTACAGTGTTTGAAGCTCGCAGCTTGGACTGCATCTTTGGAGAAAGCATTTCTGCAAATTTGTTGACTAGAACAATTTCATCTGCAATCCTTGAGAATCTTTTGTATGGTGTTTCCCTGCCTCTTTGGCAGACAACCAGAGTAGGCAAATTTTCATCCTTTGCACCGTCCATTATTTCAAGTGCAGAGTGGCTCCCAAGTGTTCCTACTGTAAGATCAGAATATCCACTGACAATTTCTTGGATTTCAGAACGTCTTATCACAAGCTAATTTGTTGAGTATGGGTAAAAAAGTATTGTTTTATTTCGGGTCGTTTTTTTCTTTGAATTCTTTTAGTTCCTTGTCTGCTTCTATCTTTCCTTTTTCATATTCGCCTTTTGCTTTACCAAAAGTGCGTGCAAGTTCTGGAATCTTTTTTGCACCAAAAATTAAGACGCCTATTGCAACTATGATCCAAATCCATTCGGTACCTGCTACTGGCATGATCAATTTAATTTCCGCAGATTAAGATTTAAGTGTTGCAATCTGTCTGCCTTTTCGTTCAGTAAAAATCATGCCTAAAAGATACAGACCAATCATAGGCCCTGCAACAAACCACATTGTTATTCCACTTCCATCAGGAGTAATTATTGCTCCAAAAATTACAATTATTACTATTGCATATCTGATGTTTTTTCTCCAAAACTTTTCATCTGCTAGGCCTGATGCAGAAACTGCATACATTACAATAGGCAATTGGAATGATATTCCAAAAGCCAACAGAAACTGGAGTACGAATGTGATAAAATCTACAACATTAAGAAATGTGACAAGGCCGCTTGCCTCACCATAAGTATAAAGAAATTCCAAAATGTATGGTGTGACAAAGAAATATGAAAACACACACCCAGTTATGAAAAGTCCTATTGCTGGAATTGTCATTGATCTAATGATTCTAGTCTCTTTTTTTCCCAATGCAGGAGATACAAAACTTACAAGCTCCTTTACTATCACAGGCATTCCAAAAACAATGCCAAGCAGCGCTGCAACATAAAACTGTGCAAAGAAGGCTTGACCCGGAGCAGTTTGTATCAGCTGAACAGTTTCTGGAACAAGTTGATTTTTCATTTCCAAAGTAAGTTGAGCTGCAATGTTGTTGAGCGGATCAGGAAGTGGATAGTAAAGTGTCATGCCATTGTAATCAACTGCATAAAGATGAAAAGTCAAAACAAATGCAGTAATTATCACTACAGCTAAAACCATTCGAATTAATCGTTTTCTTAGTTCCTCAAGATGCGGTCCTATTTGTTTTATCTCGTCCATCTGAGATCTAAAAGACCGCCAAAACTATATTTATCTACTTGCCCGGAATTGGTAAAAGTTTGCTTGATGGAAAATTGCTTTGTTCTTGCTCTTGTGGGCTAAAGTTCTCAAGCTCTACTGAAATCTCGACGCTTGTCTCAAACTTGTTGCCAATCTCTGTTGCAAGATCAGCTATTTCTATTGGAGAGTAAATCACACGAGAATCCACAAGAAAAACACGTTCTCCCTTTTCTTTTTCTTCTCCCCCAAACTTTCCCTTTAGGAATTCAGTTATTTTTTTTACTTCATCAAGCGGAATCATGTTATAGTAAAACACTATGCCTTGAACAGACTTGTAATCCCAAGGAGTGCCATTTCTGTAACAGAATACACCAAAGTGTGTTCCACTATCGTCTTTGGAACATTTTATTTCCCAGACTAGAACCTTTTTTTGATCATAGTTTACTTTTTTCAGCTCTTCTATGGTAAGGTGCCAGTACCTACAGCGTGACATTTGACCAATGAATAAATATTCGATTATAAAATTGTGTGCATGGAAGTTATTCCAAATTCACGACTTGAGCTTCTTTCAGAGATGGAAGAAAGATATGAGAAAAAAGACAAGGAGTATTTTGTCCAGCTGTTAGATCACAAAGATTATGTAATCAGAACAAGAGCAGTCTGCATTCTAGTTGATTTTGGAGGCGAGGAAATGATTTCCCATGTTTCCAAGGTTTTAAAAAATGATTCAAATGAGCTTGTAAGACACGAGGCTGCATTTTCACTAGGTCAGATGTGCTTTAGAAGCGGAATAAAACCACTTGAAGATGCGGTAAGAAATGATCCAAGCTTCTTTGTAAGACACGAAGCTGCAATAGCGCTTGGTGTCATAGGATCCCAGGAGGCAAAAGAGACTTTGCAAAAGGCACTCACAGACTCTAGCGAACCAGTAAGGGAATCAGCAGTTGTTGCACTCTCAAACTTGCACTTTATGGAAAAGCTAAGCAAAAATGAAAGATTTGCCAAACTTACAGGCGGCTAGAGAGTAGTTACTTTTGTTCCCTCAGGAGTAGACTCGAAATTGTATATCATGTCCACATTAGAGTTCTCAAAGATTTCAGAATCATGAGTGATTATGAGAAACTGCGATATGGAATTCAGGTTTGCCTCAAAGGCTTGAGACAGAACGCTGACAAGTGATTTTCTTCGTTCTTCATCAAGATGTGTTGTTGGTTCATCTAAAATGATGAAGTTTAGATTTGATGCACCAAGTATGTGTGCCATGCCAAGTCGTAGTGCAAGTGCCACACTAACTTTTTCTCCGCCACTAAGTGATTCAAGATCCAAGACGGTGTTTCCAGAATAGCAAGAAATTCCAACATCTCTTGTTTTTTCTACAAGAGAAACTCTTTGAATTTTTACATTAAATGCCGCAAGATATTCTGAAGCCTTTAGTGAAATCAAATTTAGAGCCCAAGAACGCAGACTTGTTGCTACTGGTCCATCTCTGTTGAAAATTTGACTGCGTATTTTGTCTAATTCTGAAACATATTGCTTTACAAAAGCAAGTTCACCCAAAACCTTTGAGATTTTTTCCTGTTGTTTTTTTGCATCAAGTATCTTTTGTGCTATTGCACCTAGCTGTTGATCTATACCGCTAAGAGATTTTCGTGCCTGATCAAGCGAGATTTTCAAGTTTTTGAATTCATCTAGATCAAATCCTTTTGTTTCTTCTTGCAGCAAAGAAATTGTTTCCAACAGAGTTTGAGAATGTGAATCTATAGCAAGATGCACCAAGTTTCCGGAAGAAACAATGTTTATCGAAATTTTTTCAATGTTACTTTTTAGTTTGCCAATTTCCTCCTTTAGTTGCACTAGGTCTTTTGGGTTTGAGATGGCATGGGTCTTTAGCGTACTTTCTGCCTTGATGGCGTTTTGGTATTTTTGCTCAAGTTCACGCTTGTCCAAAACTGTCTCTTTTTCAGCCTTTGTGAGAGAGCCAATCTTTTCTCTCATCTTTGTAATTTCCTCTTTGATGTGCTCCTTTTGGAATGACGGCTTTAGGTTATCTACTACGGAATCACACACTGGGCATTTGCCGTCTTTTAGCTTTAGTTTTGCCGCAAGTTCTTCTTGGCCTCCAAGGTTTCCAACCTTTTCTGACAGTTGCCTGATTTCATTTCGTGTCGACTCTAGATCAGCTTCAATTTTTTCCATTTGCGTCTCAATTTCTTTTTTAGAGAAAAGATGATCAAAGCACCCTTCACAGTCGGAAAGCTTTCGTTCTTTTTCTAAAACATCTTTTTGTAGTGATGCTATTGCAGTTTTGACGTATCTTACAAGCTCAGATTTTCTT
>DATIDL010000026.1:0-2651 GCA_035456305.1 Nitrosopumilaceae archaeon | reverse complement strand
GCAAAAGAAAGATCCCAAGATACGACAGCTTGTCAAGTATTCCAAAGAGGTCTTCCATTGGTTTTCTAAATTACAAGACCCTTTAATTGATTCATGTTTGCAAGAATCCCTCTAGTAAAAATCCACAAATGACAACAAATTGCTTGGTAGTGGAGTTATGGCAAAAAGAAATGATGCGGAAAGAAAACCGTATTTTTTTTTCTTCATAAAGTCTGCAAGCAAATCTAAATTTGACACTCTTTCTTTTCCAATAAATCTCCGAAAGAATCTGCTAATATACATCAGGATGATTCTTCCAATTAGTGCACCAGTTGCTCCGACAGCAGACAATGCAAGTACGTCTAGTGCAGGATCTACATTGTAAAATGATGCAAGAACAATCCATGTTGGGGGCATCAATATTGGCGATGCATTCATTGCAATTAGCAAAAGAAAGATCCCAAGATACGACAGCTTGTCAAGTATTCCAAAGAGGTCTTCCATTGGTTTTCTAAATTACAAGACCCTTTAATTGATTCATGTTTGCAAGAATCCCTCTAGTAAAAATTCACAAATGACAACAAATTGCACTAAAAATTCCAAGATATCATCAGTTAGATCGCAGTTATCCAAGAAAATGGACAAAACGTACAATATCCTTATAAGGAAAAAAGCACATATTAATAAATGTGAGCACAAAGGCTTGGAAATGTTATAGATGCAATCTGGTTTTTACAGAAGAATCACATGCCTTGCTTCATGAAGATCTCTCTCGACATTCAGTTCGTGAAGTACAAATGCTCAAAGTTTAGGACAAAATAATTTTCATACTGGTTTCTAGTTTGTAATGAAAATTTTGAAAAAGATGTGACACATACTATTATCATGGGAGAAAATCACCGCGGTTTTGATGAACCAAATCGTAAGCAGAGACAAAGACGACAGAAAAAACTAAACAAAAATGCAGAGGGAGGGATTTGAACCCTCGAACCCCTAAGGGAAAGGATTTCCCATGCCATGATCTTGAGTCCTTCTCGGTTGGCCGGGCTTCGGTACCTCTGCAAGGTGAAGTTCAAGCCCATATTATATAACTGAAACGAGTTAGTTTTGCAAAAGACAGTTGGTTTTAATATAGAAAAGAAAAGTGGGTGTATATGGCGTTGTTTGGAGTTTTCTCAATTCACAGTCCAGAAGCATGTCCGCTTAACAATCACGCAAACAGATTGGTTGCAATGAAGATTTTAGAGAAAATGAACAATGTGAAGAAAAAATACAGAATAAAAGAAATAGTTGGATTTTATGCCTCAGTTCTTGAACACGAGTTTGTAGTCATATTGGATGCACAGGACGCACATGACGTAGAGAAGATGGCCATCGAGGTTGGGTTGTCCAAATTTAACACATTAAAGATTGTGCCATTAAATGAATTTGCCCACATCACCAAGATGTGGAAAGGAATGGAAAAGTAATAATCTGATCAAGATTTTTTGTTTTTGGATTTTACAAGATAGATTATACCTATAATTATTAACGCAGCAACTATACCATAAATTGGATATTCTATTGGCACAATAGGCGGTTCACCAAAACCAATTTCTTTATCCATAATTGTTACTGTTTTTGGCGTTATTTTGTAAATTACGCCATCTGAAAGAGACACAATGTACAAAAATCCGTCTGGCCCAATTTCCATATCTGTTATACAGCCAAATCCCGTCCCAAACACGATTTCTTCTAGCGATTCGTTTGCATTGGCCACGTTATCAGACAGATTAGAGTCGGTAAAGACAAACCCGTCACGGTTTTCATTTAATTCAAACTTGTATAGGTTGCCATAATTGCAATCACCCACAAACAGGCTGTTCTGGTATGCTTTCAAATTATCAGAATCAATAAAACTCAATGCCGTGGGTGCAACAACTTCTTGCCAGCTAAACTCAGGATCGCTGTACACATATGCATCAAAACCAGGCAATGCCGAAAGATCATCTTCAGTTGCCGGACCCATGATTTTTTCCCACCCGCTGTTAAAGTTTTGTAAAACAAGGTTGATCTCATCAAAATCGTTTTGGCCATTTTCCGTATCCCACAGATTGCCAGTAACCGGATCTATTGCCAGACCAAAGCTGTTTCTAACTCCTATCGCATAATAGACATCATCAGGAATGATGCGAATAATCACGCTTGTGTCATCTGGTTCACCGCTTGGATAGTTTTGCAGCACACCGTTTCTATTCAAATCCCCAATAACGGCATAAACGTCGCCATACAATCCTGTAACCATTGCACCACCATCATGGTTAGGTCCAGGTGTAGCTGGAAGATCTTTTATCAGAATTGGATTTACAAGTTCATTTCCATTCCAAGTATATTGATATATGCGATTTCCAAGCGGCGTTTTCCCATCACCAGTAGATTCTGTCAAGTACAAATAGATAGTAGAATTTTCCGTAGTAATGCCAAGTAATCCTCGTTCACTGTTGTTGCTTACTGACAGATCAAGAATTTCTTTTTCTTGTAAGATACCATCTCTTACGAGACGTACCTTTCCGGTGTTTTTTTCAAGAACCAGCAGATCATCTCCAACAAAACTCATTGTTGTAGGCAATGAGAGCCCTGAAACAAATTTCTCAATTACTAGATCCTGATCTTTTAAAAGCGGATCCCCATAA
>DATIDL010000025.1:0-3355 GCA_035456305.1 Nitrosopumilaceae archaeon | reverse complement strand
AGGTTCTTTCAGGCCACTCAGAAAGGTTCCTATCTGCGGAAATTGTGGACTAAAAGACGAAAAGATCGGAGACAAATGTCCTACCTGCAACTCTCCATATATATTGGCATAACCTTGCGTTAATCGTCGCAAGTTTTCATTTGCTCCTTCTATTCTGGCTCTTTTTTAAAAAAAACTGAAAAATGCGATCAAATTATTCTGAAATTTTTATTAAATTTTTTTGGTTTTTATTTGGGATCATTCTGATCCAATACTATGATAATTGTAACGGTGTCAACAAAATTGATACAAAAATCAATTTTAGAAAAATATTTTTTGCCAGAGAGTTTATTATACTCTATTTTCTTACGGTTACGGGGATACGTTTGACAGACTTTTCACAGATAGAAAACTCGATCATTGAAGTTAAAAAGCGCGATGGACGAGTGTTAAACTTCCAAAAGGACAAAATTTCAAATGCTGTATACAAGGCACTTGTTGCTTGTAATAGACCAGATCATAGTTTGGCCGACAAACTAGCTGAAGGAGTAATGATGAAACTTTTAAACCAAGGATTTGCTGCATCGGCTCCGCCAAGCGTGGAAGATGTGCAGGATATGGTAGAATCCACCCTTATAGATGAGGGATTAGGTGAAATTGCCAAAGCCTACATCCTATACAGACACGAACGAAGAAAGATAAGAGAAGAAAAGATGAAAGTTCTTAATGCAAAGTCGCTTGATAGCGTAGCAAAGAAATTTGATCTTAATTGTTTGAGAGTCCTAGCATCCAGATACCTTATGCGTAACAACAAGGGGGAGATAATCGAAAGTCCAAGCGAGATGTTTGAACGCGTTGCCATTTTGGTTGGACTTGCAGATGTACTAAAAGACAACTCCGTTTTTGATGGGGCAGGTGGACATACACAAAATATTGATGAAGCCAAAAAATACCTTGAAAAACTCGACGACTTTAACTTCAAATTCAAAATAGGCAAGTACTATCTCAATAAATGGCACTTTAGAGGATTAATTTCTCATTATATTGATCTAGCCAAGAATGGACAGATGAAAGCAAGTATTAAGGAATTACTTACCAAGCTTGCAGCAAAGCAATTTGATCAATATGCAGACAGGATTGCAGAATACTATGAAATGATGGTAACTCAAGACTTTCTACCAAACTCTCCCACAATGATGAACGCAGGTGGAAGACTGGGACAGTTGTCAGCTTGCTTTGTACTTGCAATGCCAGATGACATGGAACAAATAATGAAATCTTCCTCCGATGCAGCACTAATATTCAAGTCTGGTGGAGGAGTGGGAATCAACTATTCTGATTTACGAGAAGAAGGTGATATGGTTGCATCTACATCAGGTGTCGCATCAGGTCCTGTTTCATTTATGAATATCATTAACACAGTGACTGAAGTTGTCAAACAAGGTGGAAAACGTAGAGGTGCAAACATGGGAATCATTGAAGCATGGCATCCTGATATTGAAAAATTTATTACTGCAAAAACAAAAGCAGGAGTTTTAGAAAACTTTAACGTAAGCGTTGGTGTTTGGGAAGATTTCTGGCACTCACTTGTAAATACCAGTGATGGAAAATTCATGCTCCGCAGTCCACGTGACAAATCACCAATACGTGAAGTAAATGCACATCAGCTTATTGATCTGATTGCACTCTCAGCTTGGAAGAGTGCTGAACCTGGATTGATATTCTTTGATCTAATCAACAAATACAATGTATTTGCTAAAGCTAGAGGAGAACCATTACGTGCAACTAATCCATGTGGAGAACAAAGTCTGTATCCGTATGAATCCTGCAATTTGGGTTCCATCAACCTCGCAAATTTTGTTAAAAGAAAAGCAGATGGTCAATACGAGTTTGACTGGCAAAGATATGAAGAAACAATCAGAAAGACAACAAGATTCCTAGATAATGTAATTGACGTAAATAATTACCCAATTCCAGAGATTGACAAGGCATCAAAAGAATCTCGTAGAATAGGATTGGGTGTGATGGGAGTTGCTGACTTGCTATTCAAATTACGAATCCCATACAACTCACAGGAAGGATATGAGTTCCAAGAAAAACTAGCAGAGGCACTTAGCTACTATTCAATGGAAGAAAGTGTGGCACTTGCAAAGACACGAGGTGCGTTCCCACTATGTGCAAAAACAGAATATCCAGAAGGAAAAGTTCCAATATCTGGTTATTATGAGAAGCCAAAGAGTTCACACTATTATGATTGGGACGCTCTAATAGAAAAGATCCAAAAGCACGGAATCAGAAATGTGTTAACATCTACAGTAGCACCAACAGGAACGCTTTCAATGATTGCTGATTGTTCAAACGGAATGGAACCAATGTTTGCACTTGTATTTGAAAAGCGTGTTACAGTGGGTAGATTCTTCTATACTAACAAGATCTTTGAGTCTGTTCTAAAAGAACATGGTCTCTACAATGATCAAATACTAGAAAAAATTGCAAATAACTATGGATCAGTAAAAGGCATCCAAGAAATTCCAGAATGGATACAGAAAATATTTGTCACTGCAATGGACATTCACTGGGCAGATCACCTGATGGCACAAGCTGTCTGGCAAAAGTGGATTGGAAATGCAATTGCAAAAACAATCAACATGCCAAATGATGTTACTGCAGATGATGTCAAAGCATCATATCTTCTTGCACATGAACTTGGACTGAAAGGAATCACAGTATTCAGAGATGGTTCAAGACATGAACAAGTGTTACATATGACAGGTGACAACGTGCAAAAAACATTCCAAGTAACACCAAGTACATATCTGACAGATTACATCTCAAAAAGTCTTACAAATGCTTACTTGAAATCACAAGTTGAAAGAGCGTTACAGATCAAAATCCCTGACACGGAAATTACACAACAAAAGAACTCACTTACACCAGAACAGATTGAAGAAAGACTATGTCCTACATGTAAGAATAACCTAGTCTTTGCAGAAGGATGTAACATCTGTATAGAATGCGGATATAGTGGCTGTACGTCTGGATAGATCGCCAACTTTTATTCATAAATACTTGAACACAACTTTTTTACTATCAATCATCAGTGTAAGCTTTATTGAATAAAAAAATTCTTGCTGGTGCTATATCTGCAGGTGTAATAGCTATTGTTATTGTAGCAGTATTCTTATCGACACAAACCACTATGTTGCAAAAAAATGAAAAACTTGGTTTATACATACTAACTCCATCATCTACACCAACACTTACAGATCTAAAAGAAGCATATACGGAAGCTGTATCTGCTGGAATCGGTCGAAGTAACGTCTATCTTTTCTGGCCTACGTTAGAGCCACAACAAGGACAGTATGATTGGAAAATT
>DATIDL010000024.1:0-2797 GCA_035456305.1 Nitrosopumilaceae archaeon | reverse complement strand
TATCTTTGTTAGTTTTGATATCTTTGAATCAACATCAACTACCACTGCATTTGCATCAGCTTCAAAGAATTGCCCATCAGATGTTACTGCCTTGTATCCTTTTTTTGATATAGAGTAGGCAGATTCTTTTGAATCGACAAGCATTATGTTCCCAAAAATAAAGTTCTTTAGTGCGTTGAATCGTTCATCGCATTTTATGTAGTCTGATAATACGCCCATTATTCCAGATTCTTTTGGGCAGTCCACTTTGGAATTTGGAATTGCGTCCAGAGGAATTATTCTGATTTTTGGAAGTTTCTTTTCTTGTGCAAATTCTGCCAATCCAAGCAATGTACCAAAGTCATTTACAACCATAGCCTTGAGCCAATCAGAACCTACAGCAAGAATTGGTCTTTCATACTGCTTGTCCCATGAGAGAACTTCATAGACGAGTCCCTGTATGCCCAATCTTTTGGAATCTTCTTTTAGTTTTGCTATGGAATAGTCTTCGTGCATGACTTCTTTTACAACTTTTATCTTTGCTTCATATTGAGCTGCAGCTTTGCTTGCTTTTTCTAAAATGAGAGAGTTATCTTCGATATCTTTTTCAATTTTTGCGCGTCTTTCTGTCAAGTTTGCAAGCCTTGATTTTAGTTCATGGATTGTTGCTTCATGACCAGCTCTGACAACTTGCAATTTTTGTTCTAATGATAACAATCTTTCTTTTTCTGTTGAGAATGATTTTATTCTTGCAGAGTTTTGTTCTATTTTACTTGCAATATCGGTTCTTTCAGATTCAATTTTTGACAGAGATAGTTTTGCATCATTAAGAGATCTTGTAAGGCCTTTTATTTTTTCATCCACTTTGAGTCTGTTTGTTGCAGCTTGTGATTGTTGTTTCATTACTTGATGAAGTTCAGAATCTACTGAAGAAAGATCTGTATTTGTAGATCTTTTTGTTTCCTCAATCGACTTTATTGATTCTTTTAATTGTAAGATTTGTGATTCTAGCGTAGATCTTTTTTCATGTAATGCATTGATCTCTAATTCAATTTCTGGCAATCTAGAGTTTATCTGTTCTAATCTTCTTCCGTTTGTTGCAATCTTGCTATTTGCTGCTTCTGACTGTTGCATTGCTGCGCTAAGTTCAGTATCAATAGCAGCCTTTGCAATATTGTATGCGTTTACTTCTTCCATAAACTTTTGTTTTTCTTCTTCCAGTTTTTTGATTTCTTCTTTTAGCAAAGTACGCTGTTCTTCCAGTTTCTTTGATTCAGACAAGATGACGTTCAGGTTTCTTTCTTTTGAGACTTTTTGAGATTCTATATCACGTATCTTGTTTGAGGCTTGGATTGCATGGAATCTGCCAAGTTCACGTTCCAAAAACTCGTATCGCAGTTGATAGTTTCTTTCGGCTTCAAGTTCATCTATGCGTTTTTTTATCTCATCCATTCTAGCAAGGGCAATCTCAAGACGCCTATCTGCCTCATCAAGCTGTTTTAGAGATTCTGTCTTTTTTTCGTCAAAATAAGCAAGGCCTATGATATCCTCTATAATCTTCCTTCTTTCTTCTGCATTAAATTCAGAAATTCTTGTAATCGTACCCTGTTGCACTATGTTCAATTTGTGAATGCCGGCATTTGCAACTTCGAGTATGTCAAGAATGTGGTTTCGCTGCATCTTTTTCTGGTTCAGATAGTAGATGTTTTCTCCAGCCTCGTCCATTTCCCTAGTTATTGTTACTGTGTTTGAATCTACAGGGATCTTTCTATCAGTGTTATCAAAATGACAGCTTACACGTGCTATCTTTGTCCCTTGGTGTTTGTTTTCCACATCATGCAAAAGAGAGCGCAATTTATCAACACGCATTATCTTTGGTGAGTTTTCGCCAAGTGCAAAACTTATGGCATCAAGAATGTTGCTTTTTCCTGATCCGTTTGGCCCAGATATTGCCACAAGGCCAGGTTCAAGATTTACTAGGGTATTTTTATATCCAAACGATTTGAAGCCAAAAATCTCTAACTTACGAATATGAACCAATAGTCTCGATGTCAAGGTATTCGAAATAACCGAATATTGACAAGTTTCATTGACTAGGCTAACAATTATTCTAATGCGGATTTTTACTTCGTATATCTATCTGTCTCGCTTTCCTTCTACAAATTCCAAAAAAGCCGCCTTTGCTTCATTATATGGCATTTGTATCGGAGGATGCTTAAAGCAATATGATGAGATGCTAGTCATAGGTCCAGAAAGCTTTCTATCTAGTGCAACTTTGAGACCACGTATTCCATCAATCATTATACCAGCACTGTTGTATGCATCAATTACCTTTAGTTTCAGATCAAGCTTGATTGGAATTTTGCCAAAGTATTTTCCTTCTATGTTGATATAGCATATTTTTTCATTGTCTATAAAATCAACATAATCACTAGGACCTATTCTCATAGGAATGTCATAGTCTGCCATTGCTTTTACCGCACTTGTCTTGCTTATTCTCTTGTCTTCCAGTCTTTCTTCGTCTAACATGTTGAAAAAGTCCATGTCACCTCCGATGTTAAGCTGGTATGTACCGTCAACCAAAACCCCACGGTCCACAAAAAGCTTCACCAAAGTCTTGTGTACTACAGTAGCCCCAAGCTGACTCATGACATCATCTCCTGCAAGTGGAAGTTTTTTGTCAGCAAACATTTGCTGCCATTTTGATTCTGATGCTATAAACACAGGCATTGCATTGATAAAACCAATTCCTGCTTCAAGAGCTTGCGTAGCATAATATCTTACGGCAGTTGTGCTGCCAACTGGAAGATAATTTACA
>DATIDL010000023.1:0-13286 GCA_035456305.1 Nitrosopumilaceae archaeon | reverse complement strand
TTTTTTCCCTGCTGCTCCAAGGATCTTGCTTTTAAAAATATGGAAAGGTGAGTCTGCTTGTTGGTAGATTGGATTTTTATTGATTCGTTTAAAAGAAAATTCAAAAGCATTGTGGCAATTTTCTCATCAAGCCCGATTTCTTTACAGAGTGAAATTACTTTGGTCCTCAGCTGGCTTTCTCTTTCTTCATTTGTTATGCCAAGGCCCAAGTTGCTTTTGAGGCTTCCAATCTGCTTTGAGATCTCTGCCCTGTCCTTTAGTAATTTTATCATCTCAAGTGTAATCTTATCCATCTGGTCGCGCAGCTTGTCAATTTCTGACATTTTCTATCTAAGCACTGGTGGGATGAGACCACTTCTTATGGCGTGATCAGCTAATACTACTGATACAAGAGAATCCACTACGGGTGGTGCACGCGGCACAACACATGGATCGTGTCTTCCTGTAACTACAAGTGAAGCTGATTTTTTGGTTTTAATATCTACAGTATTTTGTTTTTTTGCAATGGATGAAGCAGGCTTGAAGGCCACTCGTAAAACAATTGGCATTCCATTTGAAAGTCCACCTAGTATTCCGCCTGCATTGTTTGTCTTTGTAACTATCTTTCCGTTTTTTACTAGATACTCGTCATTGTTTATGGAACCACTAGTAGTGGAACCGTAAAATCCTGAACCAAACTCTATTCCTTTTACTGCTGGAATTGAGTACAGCGCTTTGCTCAAATCAGATTCCAGAGATCCGAAAATGGGCTCGCCTAGTCCTACTGGTATGTTTGTTGTTATGGATTCTATTACTCCGCCAAGCGAATCTCCGCTTTTTCTTGCCGCAAGTATGGCACTACGCATCTTTTGTGCAATTTTCTTGTCAGGACATCTTACCTCGTTTGAATAGATCTCTTTTTTCATTTTTTGTGTTACTTGCTCATTCATCTTTATCTTGCCAATTTGTGAAGTGTAAGAATAGGTGTCTATTCCAAGTGTTGTAGAAAGTAGCTTTCTTGCAATTGCTCCTGCCATTACAAACGTGGCAGTAAGCCTGCCAGAAAATCTGCCCCCGCCTCTATGATCATTGAATCCTTTGTATTTTACCCAAGCTGGATAATCAGAATGTCCAGGTCTTGGTTTTGTAATTAATTGTTCATAATCTCGAGAATGCTGGTCTTGATTCCAAATTATCATTGCAATTGGAGCCCCAGTGGTATATCCTCTGAAGACTCCTGACAAAATTTCTACCACATCGCCTTCTTTTCTTTGTGTTGAAACAAGAGACTGGCCAGGTTTTCTAAGATCAAGCATTTTTTGTATGTCCTTTTCCTGTATCTCTAAACCTGCTGGGCAGCCATCAACTACAGCGCCAATGCATTTACCATGACTTTCGCCAAAACTGGTAAAAACAAATCTCTGTCCGATAGAACTAGATGACATCAAATTAAATTTTCTTGTTAGATGCTTATAATCCTTCTATGCTAATTTGGAAGAATTTTTGCTCCAACTCTATTCATGTCTCCAATAAAACTTGGATAAGACACATCAACAGATTCGGGGTCAGACACTGTACAGTTCCCAACATGCATGCCAGCTATACAAAATGCCATGAACAACCTGTGATCATCTGACGAATCAAGATCCGCGCCTCTTGGTGCTCTGGGAGCTTGAAGTATCAATCCGTCTTCTTTTTCTTGAACCATGATCCCAATCTTTGCAAGCTCACTTGCTAAAATGGCAATCCTGTCTGTTTCTTTGAATCTTGCATGCTTTACATTAAAGATCTCAATTGGCTTTGATGTCTTTAGTGCAAGAATTGCCACTGCAGGCAATAGGTCTGGTGTGTTGGATAGATCAAATTTTCCACCTTCCAATAACTGCGGCGATTTTACACTGATCCTATTGCCGTCTATGTTCACCTTGACACCAAGTTTCTCAAGATGAGAGATAATAGCCATATCTCCTTGAGGAAGGTCACCTACTGAGGCAAGTATAGTAAGACTGTCTCCCAAAAGAACTGCTGCCGAGAGAAGCAGTGCCATGCTTGAAAAATCTGATGGGACTGTAAATGTTGTAGAAGAATAATTCTGTCTTGGTATCTTGTATTTTTTGTACGGTGTAATTACTTGAACTTCTGCTCCAAATTTTTTCATTGTGGCAATAGTAGCTTCCAAGTATGGCTTTGAGACAAGCTCACCTTCTATGTTTAACGTAATTCCTTTTTCTGTTCTAGGTGCAGCGATCATCAACGCTGTGATAAACTGACTGGATACTGAACCTGGAATAGACACTTCGCCTCCTGCAATTTTTCCTTTTACAGTTATTGGCGGTTTGCCGTCAGTTGAAGTGCAGCTTGCACCCAGATGCTCTAGTGCATCAAGCAATAATTGCATGGGTCTTTTTTTGAGACTAGAATCCCCAGTCAATGTAGTTTTATTTTCAATCAGTGATGCTATTGCAGCTGCTATTCTAATCGTGGTTCCAGAGTTTGATGCATCTATTTCCGAGCTTGACGGTTTTATTTCGCCTGAGCTTTCTATTGTAACACTAGCACCGTCAGTTTTGATTTGCGCACCAAATTTTCTGCATGCATCAATTGTAGCAATCGTATCTCTTGATAACAAAACATTGTCTAGCTGACTTTTTCCTTTTGCAAGTGTTGACAAAAATATTGCACGATGCGTGTAGCTTTTGTTTGGTGGACAAGCTATTGTGCCAGATAGTTTTGCTTTTTCTATTTTACACTTCATAGACTTCGGCCTTTTTGTTGTTAATGTCAGACAATATTATAGACCCATCATGAGAGGAAAACGTTTTTTTCACATTTGAGACATTTTCTTTTTTTGCTACTGCCGCAATGGAAGGACCGTTGCCTGAAACTGAAGCAGATATGGCGCCAGATTCTATTAGTTCAGTAAGGATTCTAGGATCAGAATCAAGTACTGTCGATGTTGCAAGGCCGTTTAGCAGCATTGCGTTCCAATAATCTGAATTGCTGGCAAGATTCCATGCCTGTGCAAATACACTGTCTAGTATCCTGAGTTTTTTCACATTGCCTCGCTTTCTTGATTTTGGTATGAATATTACTACAGTTAGATCTTCAGGCGCCTTTTCTAATTTTACAATCTTTAGATTGTGGTTGTCTGTAACCACAAATCCTCCAAAATAGCACGCACATGCGTCATCAAATGCCCCTGTGATGCTGACTTTGGATTCTATTGATGCCTCAACACCATGTCGCAAGACTTCAAGATCGTCTATCTGCGGTCTGAAGAGTTTGGCACACGCTAAAGACACCACTGAAGAAATTGCGCTGGAGCTTTTCAGTCCGTATCCTGACGGTATCTCTGATTTTAGTGAAATTCTAATCTTGGATCTTTCAAGATCATTTTTCGGTACGGCTTTTTCAATTACATTTTTTATAAGACGCGAGCTCAGGCCGGATTCATTATTTTCAAAAATTATTCCCCTCCCTTCTGATGATTCTATTGTAGCTTCTACGTTAAGTGAAATTCCAAGCGTTGCACCCTTGCCTGTGGCAATTGCGTTTACAATTGAGACTGCCCCATGCATGACTGCTTTTACTGTAGGCATATCAAAATCTCCCTAAAAGCGTCAACTTCATTGCCTCATACGGTGCCTTTCTTTTTGTCCAAATCTCAAATGAACGCATTGCCTGACCAAGGAGCATCTCCCATCCATATATGATAGTAGCACCGCGTTTTTTTGATTGCTCAAGCAATTCAGTATCAACTGGCATGTATACTATATCGTACACTATGCTGTCTTTATTGATGGCTCTTGTGGATATGGGAGTTCCAGTGTTTTTCATGCCGACTGAAGTTGCGTTTACAATGAACTTGTAATTGCCTGCATTGTTTCCTGCACTGTCTAAATCAGTATGTTCTGATTCTAATCCAAGACTAGTTGCAAATCTCACCATCTCTTCAGATTTTTCTTTGGTCCTGTTTGCAATAGTTATCTTGCTAGCTTTTTCTTTAGCAAATCCTGCCACAATTGCTCTTGCAGCTCCTCCTGCACCTACAAGCAACACACTGGCATCTTTGCAGCTTAGGTTTCTTTGTTTTATTGGATCCAAAAATCCATCCATGTCCGTATTGTATCCCTTGAATTTTCCGCCTTCGTTATCAACCGTGTTTGTTGCCCCAATCATTTTACACACTTCATCCAAATCATCAAGAAACTTCATCATCTCAACTTTGTGTGGTATTGTTACATTGAATCCGGAGATATTGATCTTCCTTAGGGCTTCAATTCCTCCGGCAAGCTCACCTTTTGGTATCCTGTATGCAATGTAGGTGCAATCCAGTCCTAGAAATGTAAAAGCGGCGTTGTGTATGGCAGGTGAGAGTGAATGTTCAATTGGATCACCTATCACCGCATAAGTTTTTGTCATGTTTGTTATTTTTTCAACTTGAAGATTGATTTAACTTCATCTAAACTGAACTGACCTGGGGCAATCGGCTTGCCAAGAGACACATACGTGTAGGGGCTGCCTATCTGTGTGCAGAGTATCCTTGACATTCTGCCATAGTCGCCCATGGCAAACGCGATTAGGTTATTCTTTTTTGAAATTTCCTTGTACAATGACAGAACCTTTGCAGTATCTCCTATTGATCTTGCAGTGGTTACAATCTTGATGTTCTTTGAAAATTTGTTCATTTTTTTAAGCATGTTTTTTAACACGCTGGAATTGGGAGTCTTCTTAAAATCGTGCCATGAAACAAGCAGATCCGTCTTTGTTTTCTTTAGATATTGTTGCAAGTTTTTATTTTTTCTGATTGTGTTATATTCTATATCAATTAAATACGGGTCATATTCTGCAATCAGTTTTAGTATTGATGTTCTGTTTTTTTCACTGCTAGAAAATTTTCCACCCTCCGACTTTGGTCGTAATGTACAGACGCATCTTTTTAGATCTTTTCTTACCAGATTCAGCGCAAGTGGAATCTTGTGTGGTTCCATAAAATCAAGTCGAATCTCTGCATAGTCTGACTTTCTTAGCGCTTTAGTTAGAATGGTTCTAAGCTTTGAAGGACTAGATTCTGCCAGTGTCACACACGTCTTGTTTGCCATGATTTTATGTGCTGGATTGTAAAATTAAGCCTTTGTTCAAATAATAAATAGACAAGCAAATTATGGTTCTTGTGTGGAAACCAAATTCCATTGTTAATGCAGACTCAAAAGATCTTTCTGAAATAGGAAAAGACAAGGTCACACTAACTGTAACTTCGCCACCATATCACAACGCCATCAATTATCAGGAACACCAAAGTTCAACTGAGTGGTACAGGGGTACTGTTGGCGCATCCCTTGATAGTTGGATAGACGAGATGAGAGATGTTTTCTCTCAAGTTTACAAGGTCACAAAGCCTGGTGGGTACTGTTGCATAGTGATAGGAAATGAAATTGTTGAAGAAAAAAACAAGCTTCCCCTTCCTGCTATATTGCTTGTTGAGCTGACAAAAAAGGAAATTGGCTGGAGATTTTTTGAGGAAATTATCTGGAACAAAGTTACGGGTGGAAAAAAGCGGTTTAGAGTGACAGTACAACATCCATACCCTACATACTATTATCCAAACATAATGCATGAGCAAATCATAATTCTCAGGAAACCACCTTACTATAACAAGAAGGACAAAAAAAGCAAACTAAAACTCAATGATTTGATGAAAAAAGAAATGGCCAACTCTGTATGGCACATTGCTCCGGTTCCGCCAAGCTATAGGAAATATCACCCGGCAGCATTTCCAGAAGAGATTCCGTACAGGCTTATTCAGCTTTACAGTAATGTTGGAGACTTGGTGCTTGATCCTTTTGTGGGCAGTGGCCAGACAACAAAGATGGCCAGATTTCTAAAGCGAAAATACATTGGTGTTGACAAATCGCAAAAATATGTCAAGATTGCAAGAAAACGCACGCAAGAACCTCAATTGCTTAGAGCGATGCAACTTGTTCCATATTGGAAAAAACCCGAACCAATTGGTGTCTAAACAGAATTATTCGCAAAGGTTATCTAGATACATTCTGTCATTGAATTTATGGTTACATCAAACACCAAAAGCTATTTCCGAAGTGTTGAGAAAAGCCACAGAAAATATTCTGTCGCAATAAAAAAAGCAAGATCAAGAAAGAGCATAATGACTCTTTACTGGAGACACAAGCGCGAACATGAAGCAATTCTCAGAAAACACCTGCGAGAGGAAATGGCAGAAATAAACCAACTGAAAAAGAAGATAAAGTAATTCTTCTCTTTAATCCCATTTTTGGTATGCCTATTCGTGTATAGTGTGAGGTATGATGATTAGGTTAATACGAAACTAAGTATCTGATCATCTAATGCGATTCCTGTTTTTTGTAATCGTGTTGAGTTTGGTTATAGTAGTGCCAGCGACACTTTCAATTGATGCCTATGCACAGGATGATTCAAGAATTCCTAGCTGGATAAAAACAATCATTGTGGCATGGGCTGAAGGAGATATCTCAGATACTGAATTTGCAAATGCCATTGAATATTTAGCTGATAATAATATTTTAAAAATAAGTAGTGAAGACACAAACGAGCAATTGCTAAATGAATTAGAATATCTACGAGCTAAAAATGATGTAAACAAAGAAGAGCTGAACATTTTAAGAACTGAAAACGAGGAATACAGAATTCAAATACTTACTTTAAAACAAAATATGGCACCTAAAGATGCAACAGGTTATCTAAGTGAGGCAAATAAAAAGATGCAAAGTGATCTGAGTCTTCTAAAAGCCGAAAATAAAAGTTATAAAAATTTGCTAGATTCCATGACTGCTGAAAATGAAGCATACCAAAACAAATTAAATTTCTTGGCTGCTGAAAACGAGGAATACAAGATCAGAATAAACTCACTTAAACAAGATAAAACATCTGAAGAGATTAATCAACTCAAATTGGAAATTGACAAATACAAAAATGAACTTGAATTCTTACAAACTGAAAATGCTGAATACAAAAACAAAATAAATTCCATATTGTCTGACAAAAAGGCAGAAAACGATATACGACAACTTAAAGCAGAACTTGAAAAATCCCAAAACGAGATAGACTCACTAAAAATCGAAAACAATCAATACAAAAACAAAGTAAATTCCCTGATAACAGATACAAAAATAAAAGATGAGATAAATCGCCTAAAAACATCAATTACTAATTATGAGAAAGAGATAAAATCTGTAAAAGACGATAACACACAGTATAAAAATAAACTAGGCACACTGTCTACAGAAAATTCAGAATATCAAGATCAAATAAACTCATTGACATATGAAAATACTGGATACAAAAACAAACTAGACTCGTTGATATCTGAAAACTCTGACTACAAAAATAAACTGAGTTCCTTGAAAGATGAAAATGCTGAATACAAAAACAAAATAAACTCATTATCTGTCAACAAAGAATCAGTCAGTAAAGAATCAGAAAGTAAGCTAACTTCTCTCAAAAATGAAATTAATCAATATAAGGAAAAAATAAAACTACTACAAACTGAAAATGAGGGATTCAAAAAACAATCTGAATCTCTGACAATAGGTGATACTAAATATAAAAACGAGATTGAATATTTGCGAGCTAAAAACGAAGTAAATCAAGAAGAGCTGAACATTTTAAGAACTGAAAACGAGGAATACAGAATTAAACTCACTCTTAACATGGATGGAAAATTCAAACCATTTTCAAAATTAAAAGATTTCAGTTATGATAAAGTTGAGGAAATCAGTACAGATGTAAAAAATGGCAAATATTCCGCATCCTTAGGCAGTGAAAAGTCTAAAGAAAAATCGCTGTCCAAAGCTGCAAATTCTTATTCATTTCTTAAGGGAACAAAAAAGACCATCTACGTAGAGCCTTTGCCTGAATGGGGAGAACATGGAATAAATTCTGTTAATGATGCCATAAGTTTCTGGGAAAACACCGCTGGCGTGAAGTTCTCTAGAGTAGAAATAGCCGGAAATGCAGATATTGTTGTCAAGCGTGTGAAGGAACTTTCTGGGCAACACCATGGACTGTTCATGAATAATGTAATTGAAGTTGGTATAGGAAATACTGATTGCAATAATGAATGGCATTCGTTTGATTCAAACTCAATCTCTGCTCTTATGATCCATGAATTTGGACATGCTCTTGGCCTTGAACACAACGAAAATCCTAATGATGTGATGTTTCCAATAATTAGTAAGGCAAGCTATGCTTCTATTGAGAAAAATTATTTTATTAAAACAAAACAAGCTCTGTTTGTTCCAGGATGTACACTGCGTGACGAAACGCCTTACAGTTATAATGTGAGTGTTGATGACAAGACTCATTATTTTGATGTATTTGTAGTGCCATCTAAGTTCCAGTATGATAATTATCTGAAAGGAAACAAGTTCCAGTACTATTCTGACGAAGGTTGTTTTGCAATAAATCGTCTTAGCTATAGTGGTACTTGCAATGGCGTTGCAAATACTGGAGGATTATTAATAATAATTGATGAGAATTCTGAGAAAACTACTGCAACACTAAACGTAAAGATACAAGAGAAATAACAGAAACCAGTTTGCAACTCAAGAAGGTTTTACGTTGCCTCGTCTTTCGCCAAATGCAGCATAACAGCTAGAATGATACGCCTTCTTATCTACAAAAACTAGACCGCCACGAGTTATTCCCTGTCTGCATATTACACACAAATCTACAAACTCTACAGTTTTGTCATTAGTTGGTGGCAACCAACTCTTACTCTTTACAACATGATTTAAAGCTCATGCTAAATATCATATGGAATAAACCTGTGAGAACTTATTTTTCCACTATGTATTCGTCATCTACTTCCATACCAAAATGTCTTCCAGTAGCTGGTTTGGTATAAGCTAATACCAGATCACCTTTTTTGAGATGCGTGACAGATATCAAATGTCCGTTTGGTCTGACAAAGCGTATGGTCTCTGCGTTCTGTGCAATTATTCCGCCTATCTCATCTCCAATCTGTGCTTTGATCATAAGCATTGGCCTGCTTTCTATTTTGGAGCGACCAACTGTTGCTCTTCTGGCATGACCCCTTGAATCTAGCACCAGTACTTCAGAGCCTGTTTCTAATTCTGAAAGATATTTTGTAGTTCCATCTGGAGAAATAGTATAACAGTGAACTGCACCGGCATTTACTCTAAACGGCCTTGGTGAAGTAAAAGATGAACCGACAGATTCATTGTGCACCAAAAACATAAAGTTTGATCTGCTGCCAATTAGCATTCCTTCTCCCCTTCCAAGCATTGATGCGGTATCAACACATACGCGTTCTCCATTTCCAACCTCTTTGATTTCCAAAACCCTGGCTGGCTTGAGCTCAAAGCTTTTTGTTCCAAGGTATACTAGTGCTTCTCTTACCTCGTTGATAGAATTTGTTGAAAATATGACTCCATCAACACCAATTTCCAAAATAGAAAACATCTTTCTTACTTCTTCTGGATTGTTTGCAGTTGCAAATATCTTGGTGTGCAACTTGTGCAGCTTTGCAATTATGTTTTCAAGTGGGATGATTTTCCAGTCTTTTACCTCGACAATTACAAAATCAAGTCCCGTCTTTGCATCTGCTAGTATTTTTTCAATATCTACATTAGATAAAACCTTGAATTTGATTCCAATCTTTTTGCCCTTTGGTTTTGTTGTTTTTTTATCAAGTATGACATAATTTGCACTTGGAGAACTATGTATGGTTGTAAGCTTTGTCTTTATTCCCTTTAGGCTTTGAGGGTCGACATTAACAGTTTTGATTCCCTCTCTCTCGATTTCTACAAGAAATTTGCCAAGCTGTCCCCTTGACACCTTTGGGGATATTATCAGCTCCCTACTTTTTGTCAAGTCGTTTTGCCGCTTCCTTTGCAGTTTCTTTTCTAAATATAATGCCTGCCAAAGCCTCGGTTATTCTATCTGGATGTTTGTGTTCGAAGATATTTCTTCCATATGTTACGCCTTTTGCACCTGCCCGCATTGCTTCCTCTGTCATTTCCAAAACATCCTTGTCGGTTTTTGCTTTTGGACCGCCAGCTATCACTATTGGAACAGGCGTGCTTTTTACGATGCTTGCAAATGAATCAAAATCCCCAGTGTACAAAGTTTTTACAATATCAGCACCCATCTCCGCACCAATTCTTGCAACATGGGCTACAATTTCTGGGTCATGTGGATCTTTGATGTTTTCGCCTCTTGGGTACATCATAGCTAAAAGTGGCATATCCCACTTGTGACAATCATCAGATATTTTTCCAAGCTGTTCTAGCATTTCTGGTTCTTCCTTTCCGCCTATGTTGATGTGTAATGACACTCCGTCAGCTCCAAGACGCACGGCTTCTTCTACTGAACCTGAAAGCATCTTTCTGTTTGGAGTTTTAGAAAGTGATGTGCTAGCTGAAAAATGCACCAGTACACCTACTTGTGGAACTTTTGGTAGCGTCTTTAAAATTCCTTTGTTGACTATGACTGACGTTAATCCATAATGCTGACAAGTGTAAATGACATTGTGGGGATCCTCTAGTCCCTTAATCGGACCGCTTGAAATACCGTGGTCCATTGGAATGCAAAGCATCTTTCCAGATCTCAAAATTCGATTTAGTCTGATTTGTAGCCCTGTTACCATAGAAGATATCCTTTGGTGTACCCTACTTAAAAATAGCGAGTGGATTGCACCACCACATGTTCTCAAAGGATTAAATAGCATAAAACAAAAGCAAAAACAAAATGAGCCAGATAACAAAGGAGCTTTATGCTTCTGAGATTGGCGATATTCTTGAAAACTCGCTTGATGGAAAACGACCAGAGTTAGAAGACTGTATACGACTTTTGGAATCAAACGATGTACATCTGATGGGTCTTGTGGCAGGATATATGACAAGAAAATTGTACGGAAAAAAAGCATCGTTTGTAAATAACATGATACTAAACTATACTAATGTCTGCATAACTGATTGCAAGTTTTGTGCATTTTACAGACCGCCAGACCATGAGGAATCATACACTGTATCTATCGAACAAATAGAATCACGTGTCAAGGCAGCTTGGGAGATGTTTGGAATCACCCAAGTGTTAATTCAAGGTGGACACAATCCAAAACTTGGAATCGAGTATTATGAAGATGCGTTTAGATTAATTAGAAAAAAATTCCCAAAGGTTGGAGTTCACGGATTGTCAGCATCAGAAATTGATATGATTGCAAGAGTTGAAAAATCAAGTACACAAGAAGTGCTTGCGCGACTAAAAGAAGCAGGACTACAATCAGTCCCAGGTGCGGGCGCAGAAATCTTGGTAGATTCTGTCAAAGATGTAATCAGTCCAAAAAAAATCTCAAGTGAACAATGGTTGAAAATCATGGAAGAAGCACACAGCATGGGACTGCCAGCTTCTGCAACAATGATGTACGGACATGTGGAAACTCCTCATGACATTGCAGAACACTTTGTCAAAATTGCAAAACTACAAGAAAAGACAGGAGGCTTTATGGCATTTATCCCATGGAGCTTTGAACCAAACAACACACTAATGCAAGAAGAAAAAACCGTACTATATCCCGCAGGAGGTTATCAATTACTAAAAATGATTGCAATTTCAAGAATAATGTATGATGGACTAATTCCACATATCCAGTCATCTTGGTTAACCAATGGTGTTGGCATGGCACAGGCTGCACTACAATATGGTGCTGATGACTTTGGAGGTACACTCTTGGGAGAAGAGGTTGTCTCATGTACGGGGGCTCGTTCTACGGAACTTACCGCAAACAAAATCATCCACGCAGTAAAGCAAATTGGATTTGAAGTCGAAGAGCGAGATAATTTCTATAATCTAGTACAAATGCACTAGATTCCGTAACTAGACCACTTGGCATCCACAACGTTTCTTGTATCTTCATCAACTTTTACTACTTCTTGTATCTCTCTTTGATATCCTTCTTCCCTTGTTTTTTGTGTAGCATCTATTCCAAGCTTTGATCCAAGATTCACAAGTGGGGATGCGGGATCCAAAGTATCAGTCGGCGTATTTTCTACAATCATGACATCGCGGGCAGCATCAGCTCTTGTTGTCATTGCCCATATGACATCGTTCATGTCGTGCACGTTAATGTCATCATCTACAACAACAAAAATTTTTGTTAATGCAAGCTGGCCAAGTCCCCACAAACCCATCATTACTTTTTTTGCTTGGCCTGGGTATCTTTTCTTAATCGAAATGATTGCCATTCCCTGAAACCATCCTGCAGCTGGCATGGAAAAATCCATGACTTCTGGCTGGAACATTTTGATAAGCGGCAAAAAGGAACGCTCTATTACTTTGCCGATAAAAGCATCTTCTACAATTGGTTTTCCAACTATCGTAGTAAGATAAATTGGCTTTTCACGTCGCATGATTCCAGTTAGAGTAAATGTTGGATATGGTTCTGGTGGAGTGTAATATCCAGTGTGATCCCCAAATGGACCTTCCATTCTAATATCTGATGGGTCAACATATCCCTCAAGGACCATCTCTGCATTTGCAGGAACTTCAAGATCCACTGTTTTGCATTTTACTGTCTTTATTCCAGTTTTTCTTACAATGCCTGCAAAAAGGTACTTGTCTAGTCCTTCTGGAACTGGAGCTACTGCAGAAAATACCGTGGCAGGATCACCACCTATTACTATGGCAACTTCAATCTTGTCACCTTTGTCTTTTTTTATGTCGTAGTGATGTGCTCCCCTCTTGTGTTTTTGCCAGTGCATGAGAGCATGTGTCTTGTCAAGTATCTGCATTCTGTAGACTCCGAGATTTCTTATGCCAGTCTCTGGATGTCTTGTGGCTACAAGGCCAAAAGTGATGAATCTTCCTGCATCCTTGTGCCATGTTTTTAGAATTGGAATCTTTTCAAAAGATGGCGCATCTTCAAAAATTTCTGTCACTGGACCGCTTTTTTGTAATTTTGGTGCAATGTCTGTCATCTTTGAAAGCTCTGGAAGTTTTCTAATTTTATCAAAGAGCCCTGATGGGATGTCCATCTTTGTCATGTCGACTATTCTCTGACCTATTTGTGTAAAGTCTGAAGTTTCAAGACCGATCTCAAGTCTTTTCAGAGAACCAAAAGCATTTGCCAAAACCGGCATGGTGTGGTTTTTTACATTTTCAAAAAATAATGCAGGGCCGTTTGAATACATCGTTCTTCTTAAAATTTCTGCAATTTCTAAATCGGCATCAACTTGTGTTTTAACGCGTTTTAACTCTCCCGCATTTTCTAGTTTTTCTACAAACTCGTT
>DATIDL010000022.1:0-13740 GCA_035456305.1 Nitrosopumilaceae archaeon | reverse complement strand
ATAGAGTTGGACTAAAAGAACCAGTAAAACAAATCGCAAAGAGGATCCTTGAGGAAATAACAGGGGAATCAAGAATGAGCCTCTTTGTTAGACGATGAATAAACGACATTTCCTAGGACAACACTTTCTGATTTCAGAATCTATTGCAAAAGCTATAGTTGATCATGCTGATATAACAAAAAAGGATGAGGTGCTTGAGATTGGCACAGGAAAAGGAATACTGGTCCCATATCTTTGCAAACTTGCAAACCAAGTAACATCAATAGAAACAGACAGGGAACTATATGCACAGGCCTTGGAAAAATTCTCAAATCTAAAAAATCTGAGCCTAAAACATGGTGACGGCTTTAAACTGGATTCGGATTTCACCATTTTTGTCTCTAATTTGCCATATTCAGAGAGTCGTAATGCAATAGAATGGCTTGCTCAAAAGAAATTTTCTCATGCCGTAATTATGGTTCAAAAAGAATTTGCTGAAAAATTACTTGCAAAGCCTGGAGACAAAAACTATAGAGCAATAACCATACTGGCAAACCATTGTTTCAAAATAGAACCTCTCATGGATGTGAAAAAAGCAAACTTTTCTCCTTCCCCAAAAGTTGATTCTGTCGTGTTAAGACTGGATTGTAAACACAAGATCCCAAAGAATCTGGTAAGTACAGTAAACAAACTGTTTTCATATCGAAGAAAAACGATTCATAATGTCGCAAAACAATTTGGTGTATCGATAGATTCAAACCAACGACTAGAAGACCTGACATATGGTGAGATAATAAAACTTGCAAAACAAATTATCAAAATCTGAGTACTATTCTCCTGCAGAAGATACGCTATTTTTTGCAAACCAAATCCAAAATGAAAAGGGGCAATTTGCACTTGATATCGGAACTGGCTCTGGTTATTTGGCAAAAGTATTGTTGCCCAACTTTGATCTTGTGGTTGCCACTGACATTATATTTGATACTGCAAAAAAAGCACATTCTATAATTGAAAATTGTGTCTGTTGTAATGCTGCAGATGCATTACACGCAGAATTTGATTTGATAGTATGCAACATGCCATATCTACCATCTGATAAAATCACAGATGTAACAGTAGATGGTTCGCATGAAGGAGTAACAGTTCCTCTCAAAATAATAAAATCGGTAAAAAACGTACTCAAAAAAGGAGGAAGGATGCTTTTTCTAACGTCATCTCTAGCTAATTACAAAGAGTTGTTAAAACAAGCAGAATCATTAGGATTTAAGGTCAAAATTATCGCAACAACAAAAATGTTTTTTGAAGAATTATTTCTTGTTGAAGCTACAAAATAATTAAACAGTTTTTCATCTTCCAGTGGTTTTAACAATAATATCCAGTGCATGTATCCTTGGGTGTGGTAGGAAGAGAACCAACTCTCATTATTCCTTTACTAATGAGATACTGTATTCCTAACACAAAGTCGCTATCGGAGATCTTACCATCTGCCCACCATCCAGCATTGTTTTTAATCCACGCTGGAATTTGCTGTGATGATTTTGATTCAGAAGCTTTGGTTTCAGGTATTTTCATTATTCCCTTTTGTATGAGATACTGGATGCCTTGTACAAACTCCTTGTCTTCTATCTGACCGCCAGCCCACCATCCTGCATTTTTCTTTATCCAGCTTGGAATCGATATTGTGTTTGATTCTGATTGTGTGGAGTTGCCTGCTTCTGCTTGGATAGCGCTACCAGTAGGTGATATAATTATTAGACCAATTAACACCAAAATGAAAATAGTTTTCGTATTTACAATATGTCAGTATCACTTTTAGATATTACTCATAAATTGTATCTTCCATAGAGAAGATTAAGTATATTATTTTCTGAGTTTTTGTTTTGCAATTTCTGCAATTACTTCAGACATTTTTGACGTACTTGCATTACCGCCAATATCATATGTGACATATTTTCCCTCATTGATTACTTGTTCTGTTGCTGAAAAAATTGCATCTTTTATTTGAGGTTCGCCAAGATATTCCGCCATCCACGCACCTGACAATATTGCAGCGGTGGGATTTACCTTGTCCATGCCTTTGTATTTTGGTGCACTCCCATGAGCTGGCTCGAACATTGCATACGAATCTCCTATGTTTGCAGAGTACACGTTTCCTATAGAACCAATGTTTCCAGATGCGCATTCTGATATTATATCCATAAACAGATTTGTGCTTAACAATACTGAACTGTTGAATCTTTCTGGATTCTTAACTAGTTGCTGTGTCATATTGTCAATATAGTATTCCTCAACTTCGATTCCAGGATTGTCTCTTGCTGCCTTTTCAACTTCGGACCAAAATATGCCATCCGTCTCTTTTAGTATATTTCGCTTTGTAATCGCAAAGATCTTTTTTAGATTGTATTTCTTTGCCCATGAAAAAGCTGCCAGTACTATTCTCTGGCAACCTTTACGTGTAGTTTTTCTTATTGCTATGGCTGAATCCTCAGATATTCTAAATTCAATTCCTGCGTAAAGTCCCTCTGTAGCTTCCCTAAAGCATACAAAGTCAAGTTTTTTGTTTGGTGATAATCTATCATATGTCTTGATCGGTCTTATGTTACTATAAAGTTCAAATTTCTGGCGAATGGTGACTGCAACACTTCTAGGTGCATTTGGTTTTGGTATTGTAGTAGTTGGTCCTTTGTAGCACGCATCACTTTCTTCAAGAAGTTTCATCGTGGAATCTGGAATGTATGTAGCACCACCACTTTTTTCCCACTGTTCTGAACCAGCTTCACACAAAATAAGCTCAGATTGTGTGTTACATGACTTCAAAACACGTAGCATCGCATCAACAAGCTCAGGTCCAGTACCATCTCCTTTTATGATCGCAGCTTGCTTTACCAAAACAGACAAGTTTGTAGATCTAGCATATTTAACTCTAACTAGCAAGTTTTGATCTTTTACGCAAATTATAAACAAAATCACAATTGTTGAAAAAAACCTAATGCTTAAACAATGATTCTGTATTCAATATTGTTAAATGAAAATAGTACAACTTTCCGACATACATGTTGGCTCGCAATTTCGTGAAGAAGCTTTTGATAAAGTAGTAGAGGAGGTAAACGATCTTGGTCCTTCAGCAGTCTTAGTTACTGGTGACCTGACAAATGAAGGTCTGCTAAAAGAATATGAAAAATGCAAACAAAAATTTGCAAAATTTGAAGTAGATAAAATAATTGCAATCAGTGGAAATCATGATTATAGGAACACTGGCTATCTGTTATTCAAGAAATTCTTTCCCTTTGAGACAGTCAATATGCTTGGAGACGACATTGTCCTTGTAACTCTGGGCACTGCCAGACCTGATAGAGATGAGGGAGAAGTGGGATACAGGCAGAACTTGTGGGTAGAGCGCACGATGAAAAAATATCCAAAAAAGATCAAGATAGTTGCAATGCACCACCATTTGATTGGAATTCCAGACAGTGGCACAGACAGAGTTACAGTAATAGATGCAGGAGATGTACTGCGGACTGCACTTTCAAGCCAAGTTGATCTTGTACTATGTGGTCACAAACACAGACCGTGGATTTGGGATTTTGGAAATCTTTCAATAGCAAACGCTGGTACTGCATCTTCAGAAAGAATGCGTGGTTTTTTTGAAAACACTTACAACATCATAACCATAGAAAAACACAAGATCAAAGTAGATCTGAAAATTGTTGGTGGCAAGCGTTTTCCATTAAAGGATCTTGTCACAAACTATACTCGTTTTGGCGACGAGTAAGCTAGATTAATTAACAGTTTTAATTTTCAGCACCTTGTGCGGGGGTCGCCTAGCCTGGTAGGGCGTGGGATTGCTAATCCCATGTCCGCAAGGACCCGTGGGTTCGAATCCCACTCCCCGCGCTTTTTGCGATCCAAACGCTTAGACTTAATAATCCGATTTCTGGTTTCTGAAATAATGGTACGCAGAAAGACTGTAAAACCAAAGGCAAGTTCTCCAAGAAATGTAACTACCGGCCTGTGTCCAAAATGCGGTACTATCGGCAAAATTTTGATTATTGGCGTCACTGGCATGGAAAAGGGCAAGTGCCAAGCTTGTAACGCTGAATTTGTACTATAGAATAAAAACTAACCAAACTATCAAAAAAATGACCCATAAATTTTTAAGGTCATTTTTATCCTTTAGATCGGTATGAGCGGAGAAAACGAAGAATCCATCTATGAGAGGGTAGCAAGACTTGAAGATGAAGTAGCCGCTCTAAAAAACGAAATTGACGTAATAAAAGGCGCTATACGAAACAAGATTGCACGCCATGAAATAGGCAAGATAAGAAGCGGAAAAGACGTTACGTCGATTATTGATTAGCTCTTTCCCTGATTCCTCTTATCAAATCAAGAACATAATCTACATCTTCAGCTTCTGGCATAAGTTCTAGGTATTTGTTTAATGATTCTAGGGCTAAATCATAATGCAAGAGCCTTGCTTCCAGAATCCCTCTGTCTCTAATTTCCTCTGGCGCAGTTGGTTCGATGCCAAGAATCAGATTTATGCAATGCATTGCCATGTCGTAGTTGAACGATTGCGTGTAAGAATTTTTCAAATTTCTTGCGATTCGTATTATGATTTTTTCTGGTTCGATTTCATCTAAAAACTGTGGCATGAATTCTACTTCCCCTCCATAGCTTCTCTCCAAAATCTCGTTTAGATCGTCTATCGTAAGTAGCCGTCCACGCCCATATGGATCCAAGATGATCTCTTCTGATTGCTTGACAAGAAAGTGACTTGGAAAGCCAACAGGACGCAAATCTAATCCTATGTGTTTTGCAATTTCCACATAGATAATTGACAAGGTTATGGGAATGCCAACTTTTGTATCCATTACAACATTTAAAAAATTATTTTTTGGATTAAAGTAATCATCATGGTTTCCTGTAAATCCAAGTGTATCAAACATGTATTCATTTAACATGGAAATAAGATAGGTTGGATTTTTAACATCTGAAATAGAATCCCGCAATACTTTTCCCATGTTGTTTAATTTTGAGACATATTCTACTATGCTCAAATCTGAGTATTCAAAAATCTGTGCCATCTTGAGGCATTTTTCCACCAGCGTATATCTAGGATTTGTAACGTATGTGATTAATTCCGCAACAAAAGGATCAAAATCCTGACTCATAATCTCTGAAGGTATTTCTCTGGATCCTTTAACTCTCTTGTTGTTGGAGGATTTTCAATCAAAGTGTGGTACGTGTTTTTGCCAAGCTTTGCAAACACAAATTCTGTAAAGTCCTTTCCCATGCTTTTGCGTACCTGGTATGTTGTAATGTCGGTATTAGCAAACGTAACAAGATAATTCTGAAAGTCCTCATCATCTTTTAGAATATTTTGAACTGCAAACTCTGCCATGCCTTCCATCGTAGTAAATGCAGCGTGATGAGTTTGGATTGGTCCAAGCCATCTCTGATAAATATCTAATAACTGTGGTAGCATTTCAGAAATTTTCGGATCCACTGTTACTTTGGTAAAAGTCATCACATCAGGACCAAGCACATTTACAATAAAATTGTCAGGGTTTAGCATGAAAAAGAGATTAGCTTTTTTGGCTATGGGAAATTCGTCAGGGACTTGGGGTAACTGCAGATATTCTGAAAGTTTGTTTACTGTAATCTCGTCTAATCCGAGGATTATTTTTGCAAGCTCTTCATTTAGTACATTTACCTCAATGACTGCCTGCTTGTTTACCTCCTGAAGGTTTGTCTGGATTGAATGGATCTGCTCTTCAAGTATTGTCATCTTCAAGGCTCCAATGTAGCCAGAATTTACATATTCGAATTTGGCTTCATATGGCTCGCCTTGTTTTTGTAAAATGATCTGAGGATAACTAGAAAGGACAAATTTATTCAAAAATATCTTTGAATCAAGATAGTCTCCATACGTGGTAGATATCTTTGAGATGTATGATTTCGCATACGTGGAATAGACCAGAAACCGCATGATGTCTTTTTTCATCAATTCTGCTATCTTGTCTGCTTTCTCATTGGCTATTGCTGTGAAAAGCTCATCAACATATGCTTCGGATTCTTTTGTGGGGAAAACTTTTCTCCCCTTTAGTCTTTTGAGTTCAACCAAATCCAAAAGTTCGACTTTTGTTTGAGGTGAAACAGGGATGCCTGTGAACTCGAACACTTTGTCTGCTAACAAAGGAAAAATTTTGTCTGATAATAATTTGATGTCTTGAAATTTTACTTTGGATGCTAGAGCTTGCGTTGCTTTTGATGACGATGCTGTTATCTCTCTTTCTTCACTTATCTCAACTGACAACTGATCAAGTAATGCCAAAGCAAATTCATCAAACTCTTCCATTATTCTGATTGTGAATATCTGAACCAATTTAACGTTAACGTATTGATTGATGCTCAGATATTTTTTGACAAAATGATAACTTCAATTTCAATTTAATCAAACCTCTTATACTTTAGCTACTATTTTGATAATTACTGGAATGATAGCTACGCAAGCCTTAATTGAATATCGCGGAGGATCTAATCTATGAATAATAAAATTGCAATGATTGTAGTTGCTGCTATTGCAGTAGCTGGCACTGCAGGATTATTTTATGGACTGTCTCCAATTAATTCTAATAAAAATACTGACACTTTTCTTTTCAATGATACATCAGACATAATTCCATCTTCACTTCAAACAAGTGATGAATTAAAAAAATTCTCTTCACCAGATGAGATAAAGAAATTTTTGATTGAAGCTGAAGCAAGAAATACAATTCTGCATGGAGGCGCAATTTTTCTTGATAGAGCAACTGCATTTGAAGAATCAGGCAGAGAAGGAGCACCAGTACCTGCTGATTCTAAAGCTACCGGGGCTGTATCTTTAGATGAAGCTGCGTCATATTCTACTACAAACGTTCAGGTTAGCAACGTAGACGAACCTGATTTTCTTAAAAATGATGGAAAATATGCTTACGTTCTATCTGGAGACAAACTCACAATAATTGAAGCATATCCAGCAGAAAGTGCTAACGTTGTACTAAAGATTGGTTTGGATGTGCAAGGCCAAAGTCTTCAGAACATGTTTTTGAATAAAGATAGACTAGTGATTTTCTACCAAGGATCAGGAGAGCAATACTCCATACAACAATATGATTTCATGCCAAGACCAATCTACACACCTACAACACATGCATTGATAATGGATGTCTCTGACAAAGAAAATCCAAAGATTGTCAAAGACTATGAAGTAAATGGCAATTACTATAGTGCAAGAATGATTGGGGATCGTGCGTACTTTATCGTAAACAACGGAGTTGATTACAGATATCCAATAATGCCTCTCCTAAAGGAATCATCACGAACCATCATTACCCCAGACGTATATTATTTTGATAATCCAGAGCAGTATTATAATTTCAATACGATAACTTCATTTGACATTTTTGGTGATGAAATAAATTCACAAACTTTCATGATGGGCTACACCAATACGATGTATGTTTCTGAAGACAACATCTATCTCACCTATCAAAAAAACTTTCCATATGCATATTATGAGACTCATGGTAAAGACAGATTCTTTCAAATCATAGTGCCGCTTTTGCCAGAAGACGTACAGTCACAAATACGATCCATAGAAAATAGTAACTTGGATTTTGACGATAAGTGGAACAAGATAGCAGACTTGCTACAAGAGACTTACAACAAAATGCCTGAAAATGATAGAAATGCACTATTTGATAAAATTCAAAAAGCAATTGATGAGTATGAAGTCAAAATACAACAAGATACTCGAAAAACTGTAATTCATAAAATTGCAATAGATGACGGCAACCTAAACTATGTTTCAAAAGGCGAAGTACCTGGATACTTGCTCAACCAGTTTTCAATGGACGAGTCAGGCAATAGATTTAGAATTGCAACCACATCGGAATTTTATACACAGCAAGGCACACATTTGTATAACAATGTCTATGTCCTTGACGATAATCTAAACATTGTAGGAAGTCTTGAAAAAGTAGCACAAGACGAGTCAATTTACTCTACTAGATTCATTGGTGACAGATTGTACATGGTGACATTTGAAAGAATAGACCCGTTCTTTGTAATTGATCTTTCAGAGAACACACCAAGAATCTTGGGGGCATTAAAGATACCAGGATATTCAAACTATCTTCATCCATATGATGAAAACCACATAATCGGAATAGGCAAGGAAACCAAGGAAAACAAGTACGGCGGAATTGAAACACTTGGTGTCAAAGTAGCACTATTTGATGTCTCAGATGTTCAAAATCCAAAAGAAGTAGATGTGTATACGGTTGGTGGTCAAGGAACTGATTCTGAAATTTTATGGGATCACAAGGCTCTATTGTTCAGTAAAGAAAAAAACATTCTATCAATTCCAATCTGGGAACAAATGCCATACGATGAGCCTGTTCCTCTTGATGGAGTTTCACGACCATACATTGAACCAAAAGCTTGGCGAGGATTCTACGTGTTTGGAATTGATGTCAATGATGGATTCAGCTTGAAAGGTAAAGTAGAACACATCAGTGACAACAATTACTACTGGTATGGTTATGGAAGCAGATCATTTTACATTGGTGACGTTTTGTATACAGTTTCACCAAACTTGATGAAGATGAATGATCTAAACGATATCAATCGTGAAATAAACCAAATCAAGCTTGAAAATACTGGTAAAATAATTCCTTATCTTGAATAATCAAAGCAGCTCAGAAAAAAGGTGTATACCGGGGGTGGGTTTCGAACCCACGACCTCCAGATTATGAGTATTACCCTTTGTATGGAGACTGGCACTCTAGGCCAGGCTGAGCTACCCCGGCACAGATTACGCCTAATTTTTTGATGCAATTAAATGTAGCTTACTGAGTGTCTGCAATTTTTTTCCAGTTGGTATCTACCTTAGTAACCCACTGAAACTTCTTCTGAAGTGCAGAAGTGTAAAGTTTTTCCCACTCCAATCCTACTTGGTCAGTCCATGCTTTGAAAACACGCGGATCTATGTAGTTCCTAAGTGATGTTCCCAAATTGTAATCTCTTGTTTTTTCAGTTAACTCTATTGTGAGCTTCATTTTCTCCTCTCTCAGTTTCTGCTTCTCGCGTTGTTTCTCCGTCTTTGGCTTTGTTTCCTTTATCTTTACTAGAGCATCTTTCTTTTTCTGTAAGGATTCATCAAAGTTCTTTGGGATAGTCCTTTTATGATTACAGGTAATTGCAGCCTCTAGATTCGCTAGTTTGGCATGGTAAATTTTGATGTTTTCTGATTTTGAATCTAATTTGTCTACTTTTTTGAGATAATCTGTTACAACAACTGTTGCCAAATACGTTCTAAAGACTTTGGCAGTAAGTCCTTTCACTATTTTTCCAAGAAATTCATTAACATGCCTTGATGTAATGTCATGAAAAATCTGTTCGTCTGGTTTTTTCTTTTCGGTAAATTTCTTCAGGTTGTCATACAGTGTTTTGTCTTGTTCTTTTATGGGAAGAGATTTTTGCCATCTTACACTATCTTTGCCTAAGAAATCAAATTCTATTGCATCTGGTTTTAGCTTGATGTGTTCAACTCTTAGTGTGGTTGCACCAACAGTGTCTGCTTCATCAGGATCTTTTTCGTCTCCTACCCTCATAGCTGTTTTGAAAATCAAATAACACACAGTAGCAACTCTTCTTGTTTTTTCATCGCGTGCTGTCATTTCCTTTACAACTTTGTCCATCACACTTTTGATGTGTTCAGAAAGTTTTATTGCCTTGTCGTATTTCATTTGGTCGCGTTCTTGTTTCAAATCTGATGTATCCGAAAGCCAGACATACTTGCGTTTTTGAGTAAGATAGTCTTCCCAACTTGCAAGCCACATAAAGTCAGACTCGTGTATTATCTTGCCCCAGTTGCCTTCTGGCACTTTGGCTTCTTTTCCGAGGTTTAGTATGACATCCTTTTGAGTAATTCGAGGTTTCCACTTTCCTCTCAAGGGGTGGTCTCCTCTTCCAATGAAAAGTCCTGGTGGTTCAGCCATCCAGTTTGCTACATCGACTTGTTTTCCATCAATTATTGCAACCCCGTATTTTGCCTTCATTTTTTCTTTGATCTCTTTTCGTTGTGTAGCAATCTTCTTTTTTTCATCCTTACCCAAGGTAAGCTTGGCATCTTTTTCTTTGTCTACTACTTTGTTTGCTTCAGAAAAATCAATATCAGAGAGTGAAATGTTTTTAAATTTTGCAGGCAATACCTTTACAAAATCGCCTAGGAAATTTTTGCAAAAGACCTTGTCTTGAACATATGGAGTGTCTTTTTTCTTTGCCCATTGGTATACCATCTCTTCTTGATCTAAATTCAGCAACACCTTCTCACCTTTGATCTTGATCGTTATCCCCTTTGTTTCAAAAGGCGGGGGGAAGGCTATGCCATTATGTTGTAGAGTTTTCCATTTCATGTTCTAAATCATCACCAAATTAGTGCCTAAATCGGTTGACTTTGATAAAAATTGAATGGGCGTAGTATATCAACGTAACCTGTAAAGCAATCATATGTACTGATGTGTTACGTTTTGATATTGCTCTAAAAAGATATTCTAAGAACTAAAAAGCTCTTTTTTGATATATTTTTCAAACTCTAGATCTGTCTTTGCCTTTTTTGCCTCCAAAAACATTACCGCATCATTTCCTACTGGATATCTAGGTAATGGATTTTCAGACTTTAATGCCTTGATTATGGTTTTTGCTACCTCTTGTGGAGGTGTGCCCATTTCTGCCATCATGGTAATTCCCATGATCACCTTGTCTGTAATTTCCTTGTAGACAGAGTCTGGTTTCATTGATTTTTTTGTAGATGGCATGAAATTCGTCTTTATCACACCTGGTTCTATTATTATGATGTTAATGCCAAATGGTGAGAGCTCGTATCTCATGGATTCACTCAATCCTTCAAGAGCAAACTTTGAGCTAATGTAAGCTGGCGAAACAGGAAATCCAATTCTGCCTGCTACTGAGCTTATGTTTACTATTGTTCCAGATTTTTGGTTACGCATTATGGGAATTATTGCTTGGGAAACTCGCACCACGCCAAAAAAGTTTGTTTCAAATTGTGCCTTAAGGTCATCCATGGAAAGATCTTCCAGACAACCAAAGAGACCATATCCAGCATTATTCACAACAACATCTATTCTATTTTTTTCTTTAATTATTTTATTGATTGCATCTTGTACACTTTGATCTTTGTCCACATCAAGCTCTATGACTTCAAGTTTCAGATTTTCTTTTTTTGCAATTTCTTTTATTGTATTTCCCTTTTTTATATCGCGCATGGTTGCAAAAGTATAGTACCCTTCTCTTGCTAAAGCAAGCGAAGTCTCAAAACCAATTCCGCTTGAGCTTCCTGTAACAACTGCAATTTTTTCCATAAATGCTGTCTGAAAACGCTATTAATAATTTGTATTATTGTAATGATGATCAGACCAGAGGTTTGTCTCCTTCAACAGGTTCAGAAACCTCGGTGCTTTCTCCGTCTTTGATTCTTTGCAAAACTTCTGTTGCTGAAAGCTTGTGAAGGTATTCGTTGTTGTTTCCGCATCTGTACGAAAAAGTGCACCTTGGACATCCTGCCTCGCTTTTACACGGACATTCTTTTAGTATGAATAAACTCCTCTCAAACGCCTTTTCCAGTCTGTCATAAAGGGCTCTACTTGCACCATTTCCACCAATGGCCGAATCGTAGACAAAGATGAGACCTGACGTTCCTAGGGATATGCCTCCCAAGTCTTGAGAGACCCCCCCCGTTATCATGTTGCTGCCTTCTATTACCACATGTTCTGTAGCATGATATCCACTTGCTTCCACATATTCCTCATTTTCTGATTTTTTTATTTCTGCTATTGGTCTTGGAGATTTAAACACAATTCCCTTTGTAACAAAATCATAATCCAATGGCTTTTCTAAAAGCACTCTTTGTCCTTGGGTGATTTCATAACCGAGTTCTATGTTCACATAACCGTATACTCTTTTTTGTATGTGTAATTTACAAAATGCAACCTCGATTCCGTTTGCTTTTCTTTTTTCATAAATAGTTTCAATGGTTGGCCATTCTTCTGTTAACGCTTTGGTATAGTATGGATAGTCTCTTGGAAGATATTCTATCTTTGCATACATTTTTTCTGGATAGCCAAGCTCTTTTACTTTATATCTTGTTCCTGCAAGAAAATAAACTGCCGATTCGTGCAGCTCTTCAAGCGCAATTGGAAGAGCACGTTCACCAACTTTTTTTCCATTCAAAAATATGTCAATTGATTTGCCAATCCCCCTGATGCTATAATCATTTAACAAGGATTCAATCTGTACGTAATTTGGAACGTATCTATTTTCTACTAAAACAAGATTTCCAGCAGATACGTGTCTGTCGATGATTTCTGAATGTTCTGCTAACTCATGCTTTGCAATTGGTTTGTCACATGCCATTGCAAGTACTTGGAATTCTTCCACAAATGGATTCTTGGGATCAATGTAGATCTTTTCCACATCTTCAAAGTAGTCTTTTGGATGATTCTTGTAATATTGTGAGATTGGGTCGTTTCCAAGCACCAAAAATGCGTATCCATCCTGACCCTTTCTTGCAGCCCTGCCTATTCTCTGCACCAGTCTGTTTACAGGAATGGTAGAAGAGATTACACCGTCTACGCTTCCTACATCTATTCCAAGCTCAAGTGTGGGTGTAGCCGAAATTGCCATAAGGGTATCATTTTTGAATGCGGTTTCAACTGATTTTCTGTAATTTGCCATTAGACCTGCTCTGTGAACCTTGATGTCCACTTTTTGTTTTCTTGCCTGCATAGCTAAAAGTTCGGAATTTAGATGCGAATTACTAAAGACTAGAGTCTTGTGTTTTTTTGATGTTAATTTTTTTACAATTTCCACCATCAAGGAACGTTGTGTTCTAAGTGATGGAAAGAGCATACTAAAATTTGTCTTTCCTTTTTTTCCAGACCCAGAAACCAGTTTCATTTGCACTCCAAAGAGCTGTTCACAAAATGGTAATGCATTATCCAGCGTTGCAGATGACGCGATGATCTGTATCTTTTGGCATATTCTTTTCAGTCTTTTAATTACATAATGAACATTTGATCCAAATATTCCTGAATATACATGGGCCTCATCCACCACAAGAAATTTTACCGTGTTTAACAGCGCTGCGAACTTACTTCGGTGCCACATATGATAATGTATGACATCAAAATTTGTGATTATGACCTGGGGCAGATTTTCAAATATTTTTTGTCTGTCTGATGTTTTTGTATCTCCATCAAAGATGGCCACCTGTATTCCCAACCTGTCGCCAATCTCTTTTATCTTTGGCAGTTGATCCTTTGAAAGCGATTTTGTAGGATAAACAAAAAGTGCCAGAATCTTACCTTTAGAGTCTCTCTCATCACGAATCTTCTGCATGATAGGTACAACAAATGCTTCCGTCTTGCCTGATGCTGTGGGCGCAGTGATGATTACGTTGTTTCCACGCATTATTTCCAATAACGATTCTTCTTGGAACTTGTAAAACCGTTCAATGCCTTTCTCTTCTAAAACTTGAACAATGCTCTCGTCTAATCCTAATTCTGCTATTTTGTTGCCCATCTTGGGTTCTGGTTCTGATATTGTTCTAAAATAAGAAACAAAATGTTTCTTTGAAAACAAAATAGAGTTTGTCAGTTCATCAAGTTTGGCATCTCCTATCATCTTTTTTATCTCATT
>DATIDL010000021.1:0-5279 GCA_035456305.1 Nitrosopumilaceae archaeon | reverse complement strand
TGTAACACCATCAACTTTGACTTTACCTCCATAGATTGCAGATTTTGCTTCTCTTAATGTGGTAACTAGCTTTAGCGTATCTCTTAGAAATACAGCGCTTGGAATTGAAAGGTGCTTTGAATGACCGCCCGGTCTTACTGTAACAACAAATCGTGAATCCTTTCTTGTTATTCCCCAGAAGACTGGAGCCATTTGCCTTTTTAATTTCTTACTTCCTGCTATACTGACCATTACTTATTCTCCTTTTTTGCAGGTTTAACGGCTTTTGTTTGTTTTCTTTTCTTTTCCTCAGATTTTACAGTCTTTTCTTTTGGAGTTTCTTTTTCGGCTTTTGGTTTTTCCTTTATTGTTTTTACCTTTTCTTGTGGTTTTGGTTTTTCTTTTGATTCCTCTTTTGGTTTTTCTGTAGGTGTTTTTGTTGCCTGTCCCGCTAGTCTGTTTTGTCTCCACTTGTCATCAAGATTCATGTCAGTTATCATTACATTTGACGTGTGAATGAAAATATCGATATTTCCGCCTTTGAGTTTTTCTCGTTTTATTCCCTCAACTGCAACACTGTTTTTCTCAGTTGAAACACGTGTCACTTTGCCATCTATTCCCTTGAATTCGCCACGCATTACATGAACTGTATCACCTTTGATCACACGTGTATTACGTGCGCCGTATTTTTCTCGTAGTTCTTTCGATAAAGTAGCACCAAGTTGTCTACTCTTTGTATGATTTGCGGCTTGGAAGATCTGTCGATTTCGAACTATAGTTGGTTTCATTTTATACCACCATAGACGCAAGACTTGCTATTCTTGGCCATTTTTCTGATGCTTCAACAGCTACTGGGCCTTTGATTTCGGTACCCTTGATTTCTCCTTCAGGAGTAACAAGCACAGCTGCATTATCTTCAAATGAAACTCGTACACCGCTTAGTCTTTTGATTACATATTTTTGTCGTATAATTACTGCCCCATAGATTTGCTTTCTAAGCTCTCCTGGTCCTTTCTTTACTACGACATTAACAAAATCACCAACTGCTGCAGAAGGATATCTAGAAACTCTAGTCTTTGTTTTTTGTACCATTACAATTTCCAAAATTTTTGCACCCGTATTATCTGCACATACTACTTGAGCGCCAAGTGGAAGTGCTCGAGTAATGTATGGGCGGAATTCCTGAACTCCTTTTGCAGATACTGCACGGCTCTTTGTTGCGCCCATTATGACATGACCTCTACTACCACAAATGAAACACTCTTTGATATCGGTCTACACTCTGCAGTTAGAACAGTATCGCCTTCTTTTAGATCAATGCATGATGGTTTGTATGCATGAACTTTACTTTGGCTACGTGCATATCTTTTGAATTTCGTAATGAATTTGTGTGATTCCTGTTGGACTACAATCATTTTTGGAGCCTTTGCACTAACTACTTTTCCTTCAATCAATTTTCCTCTAACACTCAATCTACCATGAAAAGGACAGAAATGATCATTGCATTCAGTCTTTGGAGCATGTACTGAAATACCTATGTTTCTAGCCATGTCTTCCTCCTATTCTTTCCTGAGGTCTTTTTGTCAACATGTTACCAGATACCAAAGTTTCTACAGTACCAAGAGAAAACTTCCATTGTGTATTTTCTTTTGCAATTTTTTTAATTCCCTTTTCAGTGTCAAGGATAATCATCGATTTTGTTTCATCGATTACTTTTCCAGTCATCCCCGTGATTCCAGAATTATTAGATTCAACAATAGTAGTATGAAGTCCAATTAATTCATGCATCATGATGTTTTCTGGCGTGATCATTGTTTTTTCATCTCACCTAGTCTTGTCAGAACCCGTGCAATATCTCTTCGCAGTGATCTGACCTTACCATTTTCTTTTCGTAGTGTTCCTTTAGATGCTTCTACACGTAGCTTCGCAAGATCTGAACGTAATTGTCCTAGTCTATCTTTAAGATCTGTTTCATTAAATTCACGTATTGTTTTCATCTTTAGTCGAGTCATTACTTTAGCTCCTCTTCAACTTCATCATAAGTCTCTATAGTTTCGATTATTTTTTCTTCTTGTTCAATTACCTCGCTTTCAGTTTTTGGTTTAGTTGGGTCTATCGGTATTTCTATTGGAGCTTTTTCATCTATTTCGATTACTTTTACCTGAGGACGCGGAATTTCTTTCTTTGTTGCCTTGAGTTCAAATTCTGGAATGTAGTTTTCTTTTCTTGCAATTCTAATTCTAACTCCGATTAACCCCATTGGAGTATCTACATGTACAATATCTTCTGAAACAACAACATTTGCATGGTGTCCTGCACGAGGCAGTATTCCCTTACTGTGTTTTTCAAAAGCCGAACGTTCTCCCCTTAGCTTTCCTGAGATAGTTATTTGTACACCCATTGCACCTGCATTCATTATTGTTTGCATCGTCCACATGACTGCACGTCTAAATGCAGTTCCTCTTGCAAGATGCTGTGCCATTCTGTTGCACATTACACTAGGATACAATTCGGGCTTTACGATTTCTACTACTGAAATTTGTGGATTCTTAAGATCAAACTTCTTTTCTAGGGCTTGAGTAAGATCTCGTATGCCAGAACCTTTTCTGCCAATTACAATTCCTGGTCTGGTGACATGCAATGCGACACGTGTTCCAGTTGGAGTTTTTTGTATGTCGACTTCATCAAAACCAGCCTCTTTAATTTGTTCACGCAAATAATCTTTGAGTAACATTAGTTTGTAGCTATCATTGATGACATTTTTTACCGACGACATTTTAGATCTCCTGAGCAACTAGCTCTACATGTGTAAGTATGTCAATTTTTGGAGATGCTCTTCCCATTGCACGCGGAGTAAATCTTTGAATTTTTCTCCCCTTGTGAACAGTCGCGTTTACTATGCGCAATCTATCCAAATCCATTCCTTTGTATTCTGCATTTGATTCCAAATTATCAATAAGTTTGATGAATTCACCTGCTGCTTTTTGTGGATACCTACCAGACATTACACCAGTATCGGATTTGTGTCCAACTTCGTTATGATATCTTCTAAATGGAACTGCACGTTTCAGTCTTACAACATCATCTAAGTAGTTTCGTGCTTTTTCAATTGTCATTCCCTTTATGGTAACAGCAATTTCTCGCGCATGTTTGTGCGAAATTGTCTTTTCTCTTAGAGAAGAACGTACATGTTTTGTCTTATCATAATTTTGAAAAGAATATTTGAAATGAACCATGTCAATCACTTTAGCGGTACATACAAGCTTGACCTTGATGCTCCTACACCAGGGGCTCCATGAACTACTCTTTTGTTTGTTAATGCGTATTCTCCCAAGTAATGTCCTACCATCTCGGGTTTCACAGTAACTGAATGAAATTCTTTACCAGTAAAAACTTGGACTGTAACTCCAATCATATAAGGCAGAATAATTAGATCCCTAAGATGAGTTTTGATTGGATTTGTCGATTTTCCTGTTTTGCTTGCTTTGACTTCTTCTAGCAATTTTCGTTTTCCATCAGTAATTCCTCTAGTCAAAGATCTTCTAGATCTGGCTGGCAAAAGCTCGAACAGTTTTTCCAGTGAAAGATTCTGAAGTTCCTCTGTTGTTACTCCACGATATTTGAATTCTTTAACCAATCAAATTCACCTGTATTCGAGAGAGTTCAATGCCTACCATATTATAGCATTCCTATCTTTGTTGCAAGATCACGTGCTTTTTCAACAGTTTGGAATTTAACAAATGCCTTTTTTCCATATACTGATCTGCATGTATTTACTGCCAGTGGTTCTTCGTTGTAGAGAATCTTTACTGCCTCCATAATCTTGGGTTTTGTGGCAGTGTCCTTTACAATAAAACAAATCTGACTTTGTTTTTCAACTAGAGCAAATGTTTTTTCTGTAATGTACGGCTTTAGTACTACTTTGATAGCTTCATCAGTATTCATTTTGTGTTCACCATTATCTCCAGATGTGTTGATTTGATCTTTGCAATTTCATCTATTGCATTTTTTGAAAATACTGTTAATCTAATTGGTTGTGAGCCAGGAACAAGATCTAAAACACTCAGGCTATCAACTGATTTTACGTCAACTCCTAAAAATGTTCCAGTTGCTTTAGATAAATTCTTTGAATCTTTTACAACAATAAGGATGCTTTTTCCAATCTTAGTATTTCTGCCACGCAAAAGGGATTTTCCAGAACGTCGTTTTAGTCTTGATTTCAGTCTTTCAACATCCTGTGTCAAATTTAATGCATCAAAGAATTTGGCAAGGTCTTTTGCTTTAGATATTGATTCGATTTCATCGGACACAACAATTGGAAATGATTCTAGTTTGTCTACTTTGTGACCACGTGATTTCACAAGATCTGCTGACGCAGTTGCTGCTATTGCAGAACATAGTGCAAGTCTATTTTCTTTTTTATTTAGCAATTTGTGGATTACTTTGGCTGTTGTAGGAGGATGTGCTTGTCTTCCACCTCTTACCATAGCAACACCACCACCTTGACCTTGTCTTCCACCTCCACCACCATGCATTCTTGCAACTCTTGCTTGATGATGACCAGTAGGTGGACTATTTGATTCAGCAACAACATCCATACCTGCATTTGCATACCTACCTTGGATTTGGAATTGATGCGATTCTAAATTCACGTACGCTTTATGCAAAAGATCAGTTCTAAGTGGAGTAGAAAATACCAATGGCAACTCCACCTGATCAGATTTTGAACCATCTATTGAGAACACTTGAGCTTTCATACCATGATCTCCAAAATGTTAGGTGCCGTTACTTTAGAAACTCGGTGACGCATTGGAGCTCGCAGTTTTACTAGTCTACGATAAGTTCCAGGAATTGAACCGCGAATTACAACATAATCTCCATCGACCAATCCAAAATGTTTGAATCCTCCAGCCGGATTGATTTTGTATTCATTATTTTGAGTATTACCTATTATCATAATTCTATTATTGTATTGAGTCCTTTGATGAAACCCACGCTGACCAGCTCTTGGAACGGTGTACATGATCGTTGCTGGACTGATTGGTCCAAGTGTACCAAGAGCTCTTACACTTTTTCTCGATTTGTGTTGCTTCTTTTTAACACCCCATCTTGTGATTGGTCCTTCAATTCCTTTTCCTTTTGTTATGGCAGCAACATCAACATCAGAGCCCTTTTGAAAAACTTGATCAATTTTAACTTCTTTACCTAAGAGATCTTTTACATATGCGAATTGTTTTGTAATATCGCCACCTTTTACAGCAACTTCAAAAACATATGGTTTTTTTTGCTCCCTACCAGCT
>DATIDL010000020.1:0-5797 GCA_035456305.1 Nitrosopumilaceae archaeon | reverse complement strand
AGAAAAAAAGCAAGGATTTCACATCCAAGAATTTTATGACATTGCTCCAGAGATTGCAGAAAAGATGGGCGTTGAAAGAAAAGCAAAACTTGGAATCACAAAGAAAAGCGCAGCATCCATACAACACCTTAAAGAAATTAGTGAAGCAATACAAGATGCAAAATCATCAATAGAAAAATCAGATGTTGAGCAAACACTTGCAAATCTTGATGTCTTTATAGAACCTTCAAAGAAAGGTCCTCAGATGATTGAATACTTTTTTGAAGAGCACAGAGAAATCAGATTACACAGAATCAGAATAAAGGATAGAGGAATTGAATATCTACAAGCAAACAAGCAAAAAATACTAGAATTCTTTGACAGCATGGAAGCAAACATTACAAAGAAGCTTCGAAGCACTGTTGCTCAGAATTAGATTTTATTCTGCTGAAAGATCCCAGTAATTTGCATCTTTTTGCACCTCAACTGGTTTTTCAAGCGATTTCCATTCCTTAAATGAACGCACGTATAGTTTCACATTTTCCATGCCTATCGATTTTAACGCATAGTATCCCAATCCAGAAAGAGTCCCTACACTACCGCAATAGGTTATGATTTCAGAGCGTGACGAGATGTTTCTGTTCTGGACTAGACGTTTTAGCTCCTCTTTTGGTCTCAAAATGCTATCAGCAGAAGCAAGCATCCTATATGGAATGTTGATAGCGCCTGGGATGTGATTATCAAGATAGTTTAATCGTTCTCTGTTGTCAATCAGTATGGTTTCTTTTTTTTCTTTTGCGCTTTCCAAATAATCTACAGTGGCAAGAATTTCTGGTTTGAGTTTTAGTGAGTGGGTTTTTTTATTGACAGAAGTTTGTTCGGTACTTGTTTCAAGACCAAGCTTCTTCCATGTTCCATACGTAACATCTAACAAAGATACGTCATCATGACCAATGTATTGTAATGTCCATGCAACCCTTGATGCCAGTGCACCAAATGTGTCATCATAGACAACGACAGGAGTTTCATCATCTATACCAAACGATTGTGTGAGCTGTAAGACTTTTTGTGGACTATCATCTGCAAGAAGATTTGCTAGAGGCAGATTGACTGCGCCTGGGATATGGTTCTGTTTGTAATCATCCTCTTTTCTGATGTCCAGTACTCTAACGCTCTTGTCTCTAATTTGGGATCGTAATGAATCCGCATCTATTGTAATATGCATCGATTTTTCTGTACTCAAGCAGCACATTCTCCCCTGCCTGTTTTTGCATGATATCCACCGTCGCTTCCATAGTCAACATAGAAATCCTTGTCCTCTTCTATTGAAGGAGCTGCCACTATTGGCTTTAGTTTTTCTTTGATATCATTTAATGATTTTATGTTTGGTCCACCATATCCGTCGATAACACGGTGTATCCATGAGTTTAGAGTCTCACCTTGTTTTTTCTCAGACTTGAATATCTCAATTATTTTTAAGATTACTGGAATCACTCTTTTTGCTGGCACTCTCATGCAATACAATCCCAACATTGCTTGTTCATCTGCTCTGCCACCAAGAGACATGGTATAAAGTGGATACATGTTTTTGTTTATACGTGCCCCACCACCAAAAAATCCAATTGTAGATATTTCATGTTGGCCACAAGAATTTGGACATCCACTTATCTTTATACTAGAATCCCTTAGGTCATCATCAGTATCAAGCTTGAGTTCCAAGAATTTTCTTTGAAGCTCTTTTGCAAGTCTGTGCGAGTTTGTCAAAGCCAGATTACATGAAGTTGTTCCAGAACATCCCACCACTGACGCTATTGTCAGGGCACCCGGATTTGCAAGACCAACTTCTAACAATTTTGAATAAAGTTGTGGAAGATCTTCGTCTCTTACCCACCTAAACACAATATCTTGCGTGAATCCATTTCGGGCTCGCCCTTCTGCTGAAAACTCTCTTGCCATTTGCGCTATTGCTCGTAGTTGGTTTGCAGTTACATCGCCAGACTCCAAAGTCAGAAACACCGCACTGTACCCACTTTGTTTTTGCTTTATGACGTTGCTTTTGACCCATCTTGAAAATCCATTTGGAGTGGAAGGGTTGTCTGAGCTAACAATCATTTTGTGTAATTGTTCAGGAGTCTTGTCCACATCTAGTTTCACCACAACAGACTGGGTAGAGCGTACGATTGCTCTTTCTTTTAGTACAAGATTTTGGAATTTCTGCCATCCCATCTCATTAACAAGATATCTCATTCTGTTTCTTGCCATGTTTTCTCGATTACCCATTCTATCAAAGATTCGCAAAACAGAGATGACCGTGTATAGCAGATTTTCTTCTGGTGTGAATTCCTCTAGGTGGTGCCCAACAAATGATTGTGCGCCCAATCCACCGCCCAAAAAGACTTTGAATCCATTTTGAGTCTTGCCGTCCTTTTCTGACTTTTGTGGGATTAGACCAATATCAGCTATTCTTGCCATTCCATGTTTTTCACAACATGTGAAATTGATCTTGAACTTTCTTGGCAGAGATTGGTTTAGTGGATTTCTTAAAAGAAATTTTGAAACTGCAAGTGCGTATGGAGTTGGATCAAAAATTTCTTCATCACACACACCTGCAAGCGGACTGCACATCACAGTTCTTACAGTGTTTCCACATGCTTCTCTAGAGGTCATACCCACGTCTGCTAAACCGCGCATGATTTCAGAAACATCTTCTAAAAAGACCCAGTGCAATTGAAAGTTTTGTCTTGTTGACACATGTGCACTTCCAATAGAGAATGATTCGCTTAGTTGTGCAATTTTTTCAATTTGTTCTGGATAGATTTCACCAGCTGGAATTTTTATCCTGACCATGCTATAATTATCTGTCATCCTGCTTCCGTAAGCACCATGTTGTAATCTGAAACGCCTAAAATCATCAGAGTTTATCCAACCTTGTCTGAAAAGCTTCACGGTTTCTGCAAATTTGTCAGCTTCCTCTAGTCTACCCCAGTTGATCTTTGGTTTAGGTAAATTATCAGGTTTAGATTGGCTTAAACGAATCTTACTCAACGTACGAATGAATTTCTCGGTGGAAGGCATATAAATTTTTGAATAGTGGAATTTTAGCTAAATGCAACAAGTTAGCTGGGCAAATACTGTATTGTGTGAGTCACGTCATGTTTTGAATCAGTCTTAGTTTGAGCTAACTAAACTATCTGGAAAAGAGTTAAATGATCACCGGCAAGAAAAAAATCACATGCCAGATAAGATCAGCATAGTTTTAATTGGATTTGGGAATGTCACAAAAACACTAGTCAAGGGATTACAGTTTTACAAAAATTCAACTGATGGACTATGGCATCCAAAACTTGCAGGTTTTACGTTAAATGACATTACAATAAATGGTATTTTTGATGTGGATTCCACCAAAGTGGGAAAAAAAGTCAGAGACCTCATAACAGACCAGAAAGTAGATTCTGATCTATCAATACAAGCTGGAGTCTTTGATGATCCTGTAAATGTTTTGGGCAGCGAGATAAAATCTGTAAAACAAAATGAGTTTGTAGAATCTTTGAAGAAACTAAAACCAGATTTTGTCATAAATGTAATATCCTCTGGCATGGACAAGAGTGGTGAGAGTTATGCCAAAGCAGCTCTGGAAGCCGGTTGTTCTTATTTTAATGCGACATCATCAAAGATCATAACTCCACAGCTAAAGTCTTCATTTGAGTCCAAAGGCCTGATGATTCTTGGAGATGACTTGATGAGTCAGTTTGGAGGAACCTCGTTTCATCGAGGAATGATTGAATTCATGGTAAACAGGGGCATAACAATACAGAAAGCATATCAACTTGATGTAGGCGGAAATCCTGATACACAAAACACAATGGCAGAGCTGCTAAGAGAGAAGAAGAGAAAAATAAAAACAGAATCAATATCAATCGAATCTCCGTATCCTTTCAAATCAACTGCAGGAACCACAGAATATGCAGCGCAACTTGGAAATTCTAGAGTGAGTTACTACTGGATGGAAGCCAGAGGATTTCTTGGGGCACCAATAGAAATGGATTTGTCCCTTAGAACAAATGATAGCTCAAATGGTTGTAATGTGATACTTGATTCCATAAGGGCTGCAAAATCATCAATTGCAAAAAAAGACTTTGCTAAAGCAGATGTCATCTCTGCGTATGCTTTTAAAAATCCATTAAAGAAAACAAAGATCAGAGAATCAATTAGAGCGTTTGAAGAAGCATTTTCTAACTGAGCAAACTATTAATGTACTTATTTTAGTATGAATTTGCATGCAGCAAGCTGAATACACTAACGAAGTACCAAAAATTTTTGCAGATGTTAAAGAGATGGAAATTACAAGAGCTATTGCTAACGAATTTCATGAAGTTTTAATCAATGGCGCAGATTCTGACATCATAGTCATAGGAGCTGGCCCTGCAGGCCTTACTGCAAGCAGAGAGCTTGCAATGATGGGTTTCAAGACTTTGGTAATTGAGCAAAACAACTATCTTGGTGGAGGATACTGGCTTGGAGGATACATGATGAATCCAGTTACTGTGAGAGCACCAGCACAAAAAATTTGGGATGAGCTTGGCATACCATACAAAAAAGTTTCAGAGGGTCTGTACCTTACCCCTGGACCTCATGCAGTATCAAAGCTTATTGCAGCTGCATGTGATGCAGGCGTAAAGTTTCTTAATTTAACAAAATTTGATGATTTGGTTTTAAAAAACGGCAGAGTTTCAGGAGTTGTTGTAAACTGGATGCCAGTTTCGGCATTACCAAGAAACATTACTTGTGTAGATCCTGTAGCACTGGAATCAAAGATGGTAATTGACGCTTCTGGTCACGATTCTGTTGCGGTAAAAAGACTGGTAGACAGAAAATTAGTGGAGTGGAAAGGCATGAACCCAATGTGGGTAGACGACGGAGAAAACAGAGTGGTTCACAAAACCGGCGAAGTGTTTCCCGGTCTTGTTGTAGCTGGAATGTCAGTAACAGAGACTTTTGGAATTGCAAGGATGGGACCGACATATGGCTCGATGCTCCTTTCAGGCAAAAAGGCAGCAGAAGTTACTGCTGCAAAGATGAAAGAACTAAGAAAATAAACCAGTAACCCATTGTTGAATCATTGAAAATTTCTACAGTCTATCTTTATGATGAACCATCCGTTCCAGAAATAAAATTAAAAGAACTTGGAGAGTTTATAAAAAATAATTTTTCTTTTAATGTAGAAATTAGGGAAAGTATTTTTTCATTCTTTAAAGATGCAAATGACCAAATTGCTTACGATCTGGCAGCGTGTAGAATTTTTGATCCAAAAAGACCATTTGAAAGGCACGTCCCAACTAGTGAAGAGGTAGTTTTTGAAAAAGAGTCATTTTTTCATTCGAAAGAGACCAACATCATAATGTATGATGGATTTGAGTTTCAAAAAATCCTGACCGATATAATACCTGAAGAAGAGAGACATGCAGACAGATTCCACATGGTTTGCACAAACAAACTTACTTGCACGTTTGATTATGACGATTACAGATATCATGGCAGAGCGGTAATTTGTTCAAATCCTGCAATTATTTCCACCACAGGAATGATTGAGGCGCCAGCAAAACCACGAGAGTATTATCTAAATTTGCTAACAAACATGATACAAGGATTGAATGTTGATGCAATCAAAAACCAATTTGTGGGCACTCATCTTCAGTATCACGATCCCAAACTTTCTGAAATCATCAAAGGTTATGCAATGCAAGCATTGTTTTATTATCTAACAGGAGAACCGTTTTGTGAATCAAAAGAGTGCAGATTGTTTAATGCGCATTGGCAA
>DATIDL010000019.1:0-3346 GCA_035456305.1 Nitrosopumilaceae archaeon | reverse complement strand
TACATCGATGTGTTTGAGATTATTTTCTGCAGCTCCTTTTACAACTAGTTTTCCTTTTTGATAGCGTGTTTTTTTTGCAAGTTTTATTGAGTCATGATTTTTTAGATATTTGCCAGTTACAGATTTGTGGTTGTTTAGAATCTCTTTGATTGTCCCCTCAAAAATCACACTGCCACCATGAATTCCAGCACCTGGACCCAAATCTATTATCCAATCTGAATTTCGAATTACTTCCTCATCATGTTCAACTACAAGTATAGTGTTTCCAAGATCACGAAGCTTTGTAAGTGTCTTGATAAGCTTTGAATTGTCACGCTGATGTAATCCTATCGTTGGCTCGTCTAGAACATAAAGTACTCCTGTAAGATTGGATCCAATCTGTGTTGCTAATCTGATTCTTTGTGATTCTCCTCCTGATAGGGTGGCGCTTACTCTATTTAGCGTCAGATAATTCAATCCGACGTTTTTCAAAAACTCTAGTCGTGAAATTATTTCTTTTAATACTGATTTGGCAATGTATTGTTCAGTTTCTGTCAACTTGAGATTTTGAAAAAAATTGTAACATGCATCAATTGAAAGATCACATACTTCCATTATTGACATGGAATTTATTTTGACTGCAAGTGCCTCGTCTTTTAGTTTCTTCCCTTTACAAGTCCCACACGGTGTTTCACGCATAAATTTGCTTAGCTCTTCTCTCTTTGATTCCGAGTCAGTTTCTGCAAAATTTCTCTGCAAACTAGGTATGACTCCACTAAACCTGTTAGCATATTGCCATTTTGATTCGGTTGTCTGTGATTCATAAGAAAATTGGACTACTTCATCAGTACCATACAAAATCACCTGCATCTGTTTTGAATTCATCTTGTTCATAGGGGTCATGAGATCAAAACCAAACTTTTTGCCAACATCCCTTAAGGTTTGTCTTCTAAACGATGAAAATCTGCCTGACCAAGGAATTATGGCACCATCTAGTATTGATTTTGATTTATCTGGTATGAGCAAATCTGGCTCAAACTCCATTTTGACTCCTAATCCATGACACATCTTGCATGCCCCAAAAGGAGAATTAAACGAAAATGTTCTCGGTTCTAATTCGCCTATCGTAATACCGCAATATGAGCAGGCGTTGTTTTGTGAAAACAACATTTCTTCTTCTGCAGAAATAAGAACAGTTCCTTTTGTAGTCTTTAGTGCATTTTGAATCGATTCAAATAGTCGACTTTTTTCTTCTTTTGATGCTTTGATTCTATCTACTACGATCTCTATGTTGTGCCATTTTTGCTTGTCAAGAACTGGTATCTCGCCATTTAATTCGATTATTTCATTATCCACTCTCATTCTGGAATAACCCATTTTCTTTACCTGTTCAAACAGCTTCTCATAGGTACCTTTTTTTCTGCGAACAAGTGGAGCAAGTATAATGATATTTTTTCCGTCAGACTTTTTTAGGATTGATTCGCAAATTGATTCGGCAGATTGATTTGATATTTTTCTGCCACACTTTGTACAATGAGGAATGCCTATTCGTGCATAAAGTAACCTGAGATAGTCATAGATTTCAGTTATTGTGCCTACAGTTGATCTTGGATTTTTGCTTGTAGTTTTCTGTTGAATTGAAATTGCAGGAGATAATCCTTCTATTGAGTCTAGATCTGGTTTGTTCATCATTTCTAAAAACTGTCGTGCATATGCAGAAAGTGACTCAACATACCTTCGTTGGCCTTCTGCATATATTGTGTCAAATGCGAGAGTTGATTTTCCAGACCCTGAAAGCCCAGTAATGACAACAAGTTTGTTTTTTGGTATGTCTATGTTGATATTTTTCAAGTTGTGCTCTCTTGCACCACGTATAGACAGTATGTCATTCATTTTTTCAACTCCTTTTGAATTTGCGCCAATTTTTCTCGATATTCTATTGCGCGCTCAAAATCAAGATCTTCTGCAAACCTCTTCATTGCTGTTTCAGTTTCAATTGCATACTTGATTAGATCATGTTTTGACATGTGTTTTATCTCATCTAATTTGGTTGACTGCATAGGTATAGCTTTGATTATTGTACTTGGTGTTATTCCCATCTTTTTGTTGTAAGAGATCTGTTTTTTGCGTCTTCGTTCAGTTTCTGCAATAGCAAGTTTCATTGATTGCGTTATTGTATCTGCATACATTATCACACTTCCATCTACATTTCTTGCTGCCCTACCAAAAGTCTGAATCAGACTGGTAACATTTCTAAGAAATCCTTCCTTGTCTGCATCTAAAATGGCAACAAGAGAAACTTCAGGTATGTCTAGCCCTTCCCTTAACAGATTTATTCCTACTAGTACGTCAAACTCGCCAAGCCGCAACTGCCTAATCAATTCTGTCCTTTGCAGGTTTTCAATCTCAGAGTGTAAATATCTGACTTTGACTTGTTTTTTTGATAGAAATTCTGCAAGGTCCTCTGCCATGCGCTTTGTAAGTGTCGTAACAAGTACTCGTTGATCTTTTTCTACTCTCTTTTTGATTTCAGATACCAAATTATCCATCTGGTCTTTTGTTTTTCTGACCTCTACTTGTGGGTCAACAAGGCCTGTAGGTCGAATTAATTGTTCAACTGTCTGAAAGCTTTTTTTTCGTTCATATTCTGCAGGAGTTGCAGAAACAAAGATTGTATTTTTTATGTATTTTTCAAATTCTTCAAACTTTAATGGTCTGTTATCAAAAGCACTTGGAAGTCTAAACCCATACTCTATCAGCGCCTTCTTTCTAGAATAATCTCCTTTGTACATGCCATGTAGTTGTGGCAGAGTTACATGTGATTCATCTATGACTAGCAAGAAATCATCTCCAAAAAAATCAAGCAAGCAAAATGCTGGCTCTCCAGGATTTCTACCATCAAAGTGTCTTGAATAATTTTCAATTCCAGAACAATATCCAAGCTCTTCTATCATTTCAAGATCAAATTTTGTTCTCATTTCTAGTCTTTGTTTTTCTAATTCCTTAAGCTCGTCTAGTCTTTGCTCCAATTCTTTTTTTATCGAGTTTACTGCAGCTTGTCTAACATCGTTTGCAACAAGATAGTGTTTTGCAGGAAATATCTTGATCTTCGAAATGGTTTTTTTCTCTTTAAGTGAGATATTGTTATGTACAGATATCTTTTCTATCCTGTCTCCAAACATGGAGATTCTTATGACATCGTCAGAATAGGCAGGTATGATATCTAGTGTATCTCCTTTTATTCGAAATCTTCCTGATGAAAGTTCAGTATCATTTCTCTCATAACGTGCATTGACAAGCTGTTTTATCAAAGCAGAGCGACTAATTGAGGCGCCATTTTCAATACTAATTGACATTGCTTCCCAAT
>DATIDL010000018.1:0-5954 GCA_035456305.1 Nitrosopumilaceae archaeon | reverse complement strand
GTTTGGAGCCATGTTCTTTGTTTTTCTTGGATCAAGGCCGTAAACGAAAATATCATCGCTGTGCAGCCAAGCAGAGCGCTGTCCGCCTTTTTTGACATTCACCTCGATTTCCCTTTTGACTTTTTCTGGAGGATAGTATCTCAATGGTCGTAGTGTGACATCACAAAACTTGCAGCCGCGTCCGCATCCGCGCATTACCTCAATCATTCCATGCATGCTTGGCTCAACTATATCTGGAATCATGTCAATGTCTGGCTCATCCCAATAATGGATGAATCTTCCATGATGTTTTTGGTCGCCTTTACCAAATTCTTTAATGTCAACTTTGAAATCATTTTTTGAAAACGGATTCATGTTGTCAAATGTGCCATCAATTAGATAATTGAAAAATTGTCCCGCATGTCCATCGATTTCTGGTGCAATGCCACCAAGTTCGCCTTCTAAAACTGCATACAAACCATATTCTTCTATTTTTTTAGGATCATAGTTATACTGCCATGTTCCTGATGCACCCGCAATCACTTTGGCATTGCTGCCATTCTTTTTCTTTGCAGCATTGATTCGCATGTGCAGGTCCCTGTTGTAAAACTCGTCATACGATGTTTGTTTTCTACCATAGGTGAAGGTCATGGTGACAGGTCCCATTCCAAGCGGGTCCATTTCGTATGTTCCAACGACTTGGGTTTCTGGACCAATGAACTTCTCTACGTGATCAGGATGTGCTACAACGACATCTTCCCTTTTGAACCCGTCACGCAACAGTGCAGCTTCTACTTTTCTTAATCCGTATGGAGCAAAATCCGCTATTCCGTTATGGTGACTAGTTGGATTACATATGAAATCAAAGAGGACTCTAGGAGTTACTTGATCTTTTAACATATAGTACCAAAAGCTGTTTTTTTTCCTGTGCGGATCTACTGCAGGAGCGCAACCAAAGAAGGTGGCAAGAGATATCCCGCGGTATGGAGACATCAGGGTTCGATCTGCCGTTAATACAATTTTTGGGTGGCCCATATTTTTAGTTCTAAAAAGGGTTCTCTAGCCCAATCATTTTAAGTTTTCCCACTTTTACACACATAAATCAATAATTTTCTAAAATTCCAGCTTTATTTCTGTGAGTATATCCAAATTCTTTATTTGAGAGCAAATAATTCCCATCAAAGACTGTTCCATCACGACATACAAGAACTTCCCCAACACAGCAACTTCCACACATTCCCATACCACATTTCATCATTCTTTCAAGGCTTGCCTGAACCGGGATTTTTTTTGCAGATGCAAGCTGTACAACTTTGTGCATCATCTTTTCAGGTCCACATGTGTATACTGCATCAAACTTTGTTTCAGACAGCAACTTTTCCATCACTTCTGTGACTAGACCAGCTTTTCCATATGTTCCATCTTCTGTTACAGCAATAACTTGGCGTTTGTTGTGTTCAAGAATGTGGTTTGCCATCTTTTCAAAAAACACTTCCTCTTTTGTTTTTGATCCCATCAATATGGTAACTTCGTCTGATTTTTTCAAAAACGTCAAAAGGCGCATCAAGGGTACAAGTCCTGTTCCACCCCCAACAAGCAACAGCTTGCCTTGTTTTATTGTAAATGAATTTCCATATGGCCCACGCATTCCGATATAGTCGCCTGCCTTGAGATCATACAGTGCAGTAGATGCCACGCCGTGTTTTCTTACAGTAAATGCCGCCTTGCCTTTCTCTGGCGATATCATCACGCTCATTGGCAATTCATTCACGCCAGGAATCCAAACCATTGCAAACTGTCCTGGCAGTACATTAGAAAACACTTCGTCAGTGAAGATCAAAGTCCGCACTGTTGGCGTTTCATCTATTACTTTTTCTATTTTAACAACAGTTGGCGTGTTAGAACTTCTTTGCAATTCCAACCATTTCCTTTATTTTTGAGAATCCTTTCTTTTCCATATACTTGGATATGCCTTGATTAATTTCTGAAAACACTCCAGTCCATTTGTCACCGATTGCACTACCAATCTGTACTGCGCTGGCACCAGCAAGCATAAACTCTACTGCATCTTCCCAGTCTGAAACACCACCACAACCAATTATCGGAATATCAAACTTTGATGAGATTTCATACACACATCTTACTGCAATTGGTTTTATTGCAGGACCTGAGAGTCCACCAATTTTATGACTGAGAAGAGGTCGTGTTGTTTCCACATCGATTCCCATTGCTCGCACTGTGTTTATCGCAGTTATTGCATCAATTCCAGATTCACAAGCTACCCTAACTGTTTCAAGATAGTCAGATGATCCCAGTCCAACTTTAGCAATGACAGGAACTTTGGAATGCGCTTTTACAGATTTTACTATTTTACTAACAAGCTCAGGATCATCTCCAACTTCTAGTCCAACTTTTTCCACATGGGGACAGGACAGATTAAGCTCATATCCCAAGAGTTTTACATTTTCAAACTGCTTTATCATAAAGGTAAAGTCTTCTTCTACAGAACCAACCAAGCTTACAATGATTGGTATTGTGGTGTTAGATGAGATCATCTTTGCAAAATATGGAGCCCCCGGATTTGAAAGACCAACAGCGTTTAGGTAACCAGACTTTACTCCAACTATTGTAGGATTTGGATAACCTTCCCATGGTTCTTTGCTTAGTGATTTTGTGACTAGTGCACCTGCTCCGTCTTTATATAAACGGGCAAAGACCTCAAGTGAGATCCCAAGAATTCCCGAAGCAAGCATTGTTGGTCTTTCCAACTTGATTGCCCCTACTTCTGTCGAGATGTCAGGTTTCACTTCTGATTATAAAAAATTGTTCGCATATAACAGTTAATCTGCAATCTCACATCATGGAATGTTACCTTTTTTAGTGAGAGTGTAGCAAAGTGTGAAGTATGCATTTTGTCATTTTAACAGAGTTAGGCATTTCGGTATTTGATAAAAATACATGTGTTAAATCGATTCCATTTTCAAGCGCAGCAGCCCAATACACTGAGATAAAAGAAGAAAAAGCAGACATTGATCAGTTACAAGAGTTTCTTTCAAAAATAAATACTGAAATTTTTGTAAATGACTCTTCACTTTTGAAACTTTTGAAAAAAAATTCAATTTATGCAGAGCTGATGGAAGAATCCAAGATTGAAAGCATCCAGTCTTCCAAGCTCCAAGTTCTTGTGGATTCTGGCTTTGCAAAAGACGAGTCTGATGCAAGAACAAAATTACGAGACTTTGCAGTAAATCTTTCTTCTTCAAGAGTAACAGAAATTTCTGAAAGTCCGGATCTGCACATAATTCAAGCAATAAACGCTTTGGATGAAATTGACAAGATAATAAATGGACTCAGCTCAAGGCTTAGAGAATGGTATGGATTACATTTTCCAGAGCTTGACAATCTAATTGACAGCATAAACGGATATGCAAAGATAGTCTTGGCAGGAAACAGGGACAGCATCACTGACAGCACGTATACAGATGCAGGTTTTCCTGACACCAAAGTAGAAATGTTATCGCTTTTACAAAAAAAGAGCAAGGGTGGCAAAATTTCTGATGAGAACCTTGCTATTGTCCAAGTTCTTTCCAAACAAATACTGGAATTTTTTGATTTAAGAAACACTCTAGAAAAACACGTCGAGGCTCAAATGGAATCAATCGCACCAAACATTTCTGGCATATTAGGTGCATCAGTAGGAGCTAGAGTCTTGGCAAGAGCCGGAAGTCTCAAAAGACTTGCCTCCATGCCTGCAAGTACCATCCAAGTACTTGGGGCAGAAAAGGCACTCTTCCGTTCACTCAAGACAGGCTCTCAACCACCAAAACACGGTCTGCTTTTCCAACATACACTAGTTCATGCTGCTCCAAGATGGCAACGAGGCAAGATAGCTAGAGCGATAGCTGCCAAAGCAGCCATTGCAGCAAGAGTTGATGTCTTTGGAGCTGGAAAAAACCAAATGCTCTTTGAAAAGTTGAACATAAGGATAAAGGAGATTGGAGAAAAATACAAAGAGCCAAGCGAAAAAGAACCCATGAGAGTTCAGCAACGAAGCAGCTTCCGTCCTAGGGAACAAGGAAGATTTGGCAGAGATGCTGGACCAAGAAGGTTTGGTAGAGATTCAGGACCAAGAAGGTTTGGCGGGGAGTCTAGAAATAAAGATGGTGGAAGCGATTGGAAGAAAGGAAAACGAAAAAAGTTTGGAAAACGAAGAAGGTAATATTTTCTGGGTTAAAGTAGACGGCGAAAAAAAACTTGCAACACTGAATCTCGTTCCTGGAAATCAAGTCTACAAAGAAAAGCTAGTCAAAGTAAAAGACGAAGAATTTCGATTATGGGATCCGTTTAGAAGCAAGCTTGCAGGAGCAATAATGAACGGTCTGGAATTTCTTCCAATAGTTAGAAAATCCAAAGTTCTCTATCTTGGAGTATCCACAGGAACTACTGCAAGCCACATTTCTGACATAGTTGGTCCAAGTGGAATTGTGTTTTGTGTGGAACATGCAAGCAGAGTTGCTCGCGATTTTATAGACAGAGTGTCGTCATTTAGATCAAACATAGTTCCCATATTACAGGATGCAAGACAACCAAAGCAGTACTTTTCAGTTTATGGACCAGTCGATGTGGTTTATGTCGACATTGCACAGCCAGATCAAACAGAAATAGCAATGCTAAACTGCAAAACCTATCTCAAAAAAGGCGGCTACATCATGCTTGTCATAAAAACACGAAGCATCGATGTGACAAAAGATCCTATCCAAGTAATGAGAAACGAGGTAAAAAAACTAGGTCCAAGTTTTGAGGTTGTTCAAGAAATCAACTTACACCCTTATGAAAAAGATCATGGAATAGTACTTGCAAAATACCTAGGCTAGAGACAGTATTGTTTCATTAATAATTTGACTGGCTTCCAGCTTGAGCGTACAAACTGTGGAGGTTTTTTGTTGTAGACAATCCATTTTTTAATAAAACTCATGGTTTTAGGATCAGACGGATATCCGCTTCCAAGGTTGTGATCTTTTCGTAAAAGTTCGATTGCCCTATCACGCGTGACTTTGGCAACAATTGATGCCGCTGAAACTATGACAAATCTACTATCAGCATGATGTCTTGAATAGATTTTTCCACTTTGAGCAAGATTTGAAATTTCTTTTCCAAACCTAGCTGGATTCACATCACATGAATCCACATAAGAAGAATCAGGATGTAGTTTTGAAATGACTTTGGCCATGTATTGAGCTTCCAAGTGATTTAGCCTGTTTTTGCTTACGCTCTTGTCTATTAATTTAGGAGAGATTTTTGCAACGTAATAATCATCAACAATGTCAATAATTTTTTTGTACAGCCTTTCCCTGTTAGCAGGACTAAGCTGTTTTGAATCTTTTACTCCAATTTCAGAAAGATGTTTTATCTTTGAGCGTTCAGCTGAAACTCCTGCGATTACAAGTGGTCCCAATACAGAACCTCTTCCTGCGTCATCAACACCACAAACTATCATTTCCGTGTTTTTCCTACACTAGACGTATTAAATCATTTTAAGACATACTAATAATAGAACCAATTTGCAAACCGATCAAATGCAAGACATTGTCGAGATAATTGAGGGAAAAACCAAACTTCTTGTTCCTAAAACCTCACTTGAAACAAACGCACCTCCAATGCAACCTGCTTTTTTCAATCCAAGGGCAAAATTAAGCAGAGACTTTTCCATAGTTGCATATTCAACGTTTTTACAAAACTTCAAGGGCCCAAAAATTTTTCTGGATTGTCTAGCAGGAATAGGCGCTAGAAGTATCAGAGTTGCAAACGAATTAGAAAACATAGAGAAAGTTTTTGTAAATGATGTAAATCCATTGGCTCTTGAGCTTGGAAGAAGTTCTGCAAAGCTAAACAATACAGAAAAATGTGAATTTTCTGAAAACGAAGCATGCCGATTCCTTAGTTTGCATTCAAAAAGAGAAGAGCGTGGTGCCATT
>DATIDL010000017.1:0-3067 GCA_035456305.1 Nitrosopumilaceae archaeon | reverse complement strand
AATCAAACAGATGGGCTGCATCCCAATATCAAATCTAAGTGGACATTCATTGGAACAATATACTATCCATGCAGGAAAGACAGTACCAAACATCTGGTCCATAGGATCTTTCTCATTTTCTCCCACAGAAGCATATGCGTGTGAGCCATTTGTCACAACCCGTGAGGGATTAGGATTTGTGCGCGAAGGCAAGACAAGAAACATCTTTTCTATTGTCACGCGAAAGCGAACAAAAAATGCAGAAGCTGACAAGCTCCTTGACTACATCTGGGAAAAATTCAACACTTTGCCTTTTGCTTTGAGATGGCTGATACCAGAGTGGGATGAAAAAACAGCTAGAAATTTTTTGGAAAAGCTTGTAAAAAGCAAGACCATAAGATCATATCCTGTACTAATTGAGGCAAACAGCCAGAGGGTCGCACAGGCTGAACACACATTTATACCACAAGAAAATGGCATCACTATAACTACAATCTAGGTAGAAACTTCGCCAAAAATTTTGGTAATTGACATTTGTCCGTTGCATGAACTGCACTTGCTCGTGTTTTTGAATATATAATCTCCGCTGGCAAATTTTCTTTTTGATATTGCCTTGCAAGAACTGCATTGTTCCAGAGAATATGGAGTTATGATTTCTTTTTTCTTTGAAAAGATCATTGTGATACCCCTAGAGTGTTTCCCACTCCAATTACAAGCACAGATTGCCCACTCTTTGTGTTTTCCTTGATTGTTTCGTATATTTGTGACTCTACCTTATCTGCAGAGTCTGCAATTTCTTTTTTCATTAAAGTTATTGCTTCTTTGATTGATTGTTTTACCACAATTGCGTGAGTTGGAATCTTGTGTTTTGTCGCAATTTCTTCGATTTGGAATCTGTCTGTACCAATGCCACCTATTGCGGCACCAAATCCTTGAGCTACAGAGCCAGTATCTTCGCCTTCCATTTTTAGTGCAGCGTCAACCATTATCATAACATCGGGTTTACTTTCTGAAATTATTCTTTCAAGCGCATCTCCTGGCCTTCCAACTGTTGCTGCGGGTCCTTCCGCTTTCATAAGATAGAGTTTTCTTCCCTCATATTCTGATTCGCTCCACACTGTCTCAAAGGCGGCAGTTTTTTTCTCGATTCCAAGCATCAACTTTCCAACAACCATCGGACCTATTCCATCACCGATTGGCTGACCCTGCTTGAATGCAGACACTGCAGTTTTGAGTGCCTCTGCCTCTTCCATGATAAATGGCATCATCATTTGTAATGGCAATATAAGTGGAAAGTTGTTTTGTTTTTTTGCAGTAAGAAACAGATGCCTTACTATTTTGTACAAAAGATGTAAAGTGGTAGCTGCTTCCAGTATGTTTTCAATTTTACTTGCTTCAATGCTGTTAATATCAGAAGAAAGTGCCTTTACTTGCTGTCTTACATAATCTTCTCTTGAACGCATTATGTGTCGTATTTTTGGCACTATGCCATTGGGGTCCATGTCTACAGGCATTATTGTAAAATGTTCAAAGAATCTGTCAAGCTTTGCTGTTGGATCAGTTGCGGGTTTGATTGTGGTTTTTATGTAATCTATCAGTTCAGTTCTTGTCTCTTCTTTGAATTTTTTTAGTTTGTCTATGGATTTAGAAATTTCAGAAGATGTTATTTGCAGTTGAATTCTCTGTCCATAGAACATGAAAATAATTATTGGCACTATCCATACGAGCCACATTATAGGATTAGAGTCGTCACCGCCGCTGCTAAACAACTCATCAATGTTTATTCCAAGAAATTCCAATAATTCCAAACACTGCTTTTTGCCAAATTAAATCTTTGTCAGTAGGCAATCAGGATTTTTTGTCTTCAACTAACTTTAATCTGGAAAGTTGCTTGTAGGCCAAAAACACCACAAACGCAATTATTAGAAAGTCTATGAGATTTGCGATGAGATCACCGTACGAGAAGGTTGATTTTCCTATAGTAAATGACATTGCCTTCAGATCTCCGGTATCAGGTACTGCAAGTCCAATGAATGGTGTTACTATGTCATTTACAAGGGCAGTAACTAGTTTTGAAGCTGCAGCACCTATGACAAACGCAATAGCTAGTCCTATCACTCCAAATTTTTGCAGAAAGTCCATGAATTCTTTGGGTAGACTCTTTTTTACATCAGGCGGCTCGCTCATAAGTTTGTCATAGCATAGCCAGATATTCCAATGATGGTGAAAGTTAATTGTCACTACAATCAATGCTTAGTTTATCAATTGGTGTTTGGAAGGATTGTAAACTTTAATGCCATAAAAAGAGTGAACTTGTATGGAGCCAGAAAAACTAGGACATAAAATTCAAAAAATTGTAAAGGGTGAAGTGTTTTGGGACAAACAATATCGCAATATTTACTCTGTAGATGCTAGCTCCTATCGCATAAAACCGCTGGTCATAGCATATCCAAAAGACGAACATGATGTAATTTCCATAGTAAAATTTGCATCAAAAAATAATATTTCTGTTACAGCTCGCGGTGCTGGAACAGGCCTTGTTGGTAGTGCATTGGGAAATGGGATAATTCTAGACATGAGACATTTTGACAAGATCAAGGTTCATTCTGGTAGCGTTGTAGTTGGGAGTGGTGTCTTCAAGGGACAGCTTGACAAAATTCTTGAAAAAAATGACATGTTTTTTGGTCCAAATCCATCTGTAGGACCATACTGCACTGTTGGAGGAATGATTGCAACAAACGCAAGCGGCAGCCACTCTCTAAAGTATGGAAGCATGATTGACAATTTGTTGGAGATAAGATGCGTAACCTCAGATGGCAAGATAATTTGTCTTCCCTCATCTGCTAAATTTTCTATGCTGGGATTGTTTGAATCAGATGCGAGAGAGAAATTTCCCAAAGTATCAAAAAATTCTTGCGGATATAGGATAGATCAGGTTACAAACAAATCAGACTCGCAGAAAATTATTGCAGGTTCGGAAGGAACCCTAGGCATCATCTTATCTGCAAAATTAAAGACGTTTCCAATTAAAAGAAAAATCACACTTTCAATACTAGCGTACAAGACAATAAATCAGGCAGTGGCAGAT
>DATIDL010000016.1:0-10329 GCA_035456305.1 Nitrosopumilaceae archaeon | reverse complement strand
AAGCAAGATTAAGAGAAATTTTCAAGGAAGCGAGAGAAAAGTCACCTACTATTGTTTTCATCGATGAAATAGATTCCATTGCTCCAAAAAGAGAAGAGGTGACAGGAGAAGTTGAGAGAAGAGTGGTGTCCCAACTACTTTCACTCATGGATGGTTTGGAAGGAAGAGGAAAGGTAATTGTCATTGCAGCAACAAACAGACCAAACGCATTGGATCCAGCCCTTAGACGACCTGGAAGATTTGACAGAGAAATTGAGATCAGAGTGCCAGACAAAAAGGGAAGGCATGACATACTTTTGATACATACAAGAAACATGCCACTAACAGAAGATGTAAACTTGGAAAAGATTGCAGCAATAAGCCATGGATATGTAGGAGCAGATTTGGAATATCTCTGCAAAGAAGCTGCAATGAAATGTTTGAGAAGATTGCTGCCTGAAATTAATTTAGCAGATGAAAAGCTCCCACCTGAAACTTTGGACAAGCTTATTGTAAATGCAGAAGATTATCAATTGGCATTTCGTGAAGTCACACCAGCTGGAATGCGTGAGGTGTTCATTGAAAAACCTGACATAAAATGGGAGGACGTAGGAGGATTAGAAAATGTAAAACGTGAACTGCAAGAGGCAGTAGAATGGCCAATGAAATACCCTGTACTTTACTCCAAGCTAGGCCATACAATGCCACGTGGAATTTTACTTTATGGGCCAAGCGGAACTGGAAAAACTCTCTTAGCTAAAGCAGTAGCAACAGAAAGCGAAGCCAATTTTATTTCAGTAAAGGGTCCTGAGCTACTATCAAAATGGGTTGGAGAGTCAGAACGCGGAGTACGAGAGATATTTCGAAGGGCAAGACAATCTTCACCTTGCATCATATTCTTTGATGAGATTGATTCTATTGTACCTGTAAGAGGAATGGGTGAAAGCATGGTTACCGAAAAAGTTGTTAGCCAACTCTTGACAGAACTTGACGGCATTGAGAGTTTACATGGAGTTGTGGTTATTGCTGCAACAAACAGAGCAGATATGATTGATAGAGCACTGATAAGACCGGGCAGATTTGACAAGATAGTGCTTGTACCAACTCCAGATAGGGATGGAAGAGTCAAGATACTGCAGATAAGCTCAAGAGACATTCCTATTGACCGAGAATTAAAAACTAAAAGTGGATCTAAAAATCCAGATTATGTAGATTTAGAAAAGATTGCAGATGCAACAGATGGTCTAAGCGGTGCAGATGTTGCAGCTATTGCAAACACAGCAGTATCTCTTGTCATACATGAGTTCATCTACAAATATCCAGATCAAAAAGAGGCGGAAAAACAAGCAGAGAATACAAAGGTAGTCATGAGACATTTTGAAGAAGCTGTGAGAAAAGTCAGAGCACAGAAAGATCTTAAGGTAGGCGAAAAGATAGCTGTCTCTTACTATAGATAAGTTTCAAACATTTTAGGTGTATCAGTTCCAAATCATTTTAGATTCTATCAACGTTTATTGTACCTGATGATACGATATGACAAACAGGATTCCCATCTTCAGCGTGCGTATTATTTTTCCAATGCATTGGACGAAGATTTGATAAATTATTCACATCACTTGATTGTTGTACTATGTGATCAATTTCCCACCCATATGCAGAATCATGATTTCCATATTGTGTTCTTTCAATCCAAGCTCCACATGGATCCTTTCTGAAATCATTTGGAACGTTATATTCATCAATCTCGGCTTTTTTCCAGACTTTTAAAATAGTTTCATTAGTGAAGATCATTTTTACTGCCTCATTCTACATGGCTTCTTCTACTGGTGAAGTTTTCATTTCAGTTTTTAATATCATAGTGGACCATCTTTTCTGACCCGATGAATGCTTATTGTCTTCACATCTGGCACAAACTTTGGATTCATTATACGTGTAGATACCACATTCACAAGAAGCACATTTGCACTCTACTGGAGATTTTGACACACTCTATATCCTTTTGTTACTATAATAAGCTCCCGGTATGATGATAGAAATTCTTTCTAAATGCCAAGGAGATAGACTGTAGATTAACAAAGTTAATCATTGTCTAAATACTTCATAACCTAAAATTTGTTTTGTGGTAAAAAAACAAAAAATCAAAACAAAAAATAAAATTAGTAAAAATACCGTCATAGGAATTGGAATAGTAGTAGTCATTGCAGCTATAGGTGGCTATTTTTGGATAAACTCGTTGATTCCGGTAAATGGAACAGCACCTCTATTTACACCACCAACAAATACTTTCATCGTTGCTAAACATTCACCACAAGACGGCTATGTGTATGTAAGTAAAGCTACAACAAGTGGAAAGAAAAGTGTGAGTGGAGGCAGTATCAATCCAACGATTTATCTAACAAAAGGATCAGCAGAATCAATTCATTTTATCAATGAAGACAATTTTGCACATTCAAAACATAACATAAACATTGATGAGTTCAATGTACATTCACGAGATCTGGGTTATTTTCAAACTGAGGCTATTACATTTATTGCAGACAAAGAGGGCAGCTTTCATTATTATTGCAGTATCCATCCAGAAATGAAAGGAATGGTAATTGTGGAATGATCCTATTTGAGTCATCGAACAAATCATTTAATATTATCAAGTCATTTTCAAACTTTCAGGTGTTGTTTTTTATTTGAATGATACTAAAGATACCAGTACGTCAAGACAGAACATTTTAGGACTGCTAGACAATTTTATCGAACAAATACACAATATCAGAAAGATCTTGATAGGTGTCTCTATTTCTGCAGTTATTTTGGCACCACTTGCAATAGGACTTTCAATCTATCTTTTATTGCATCCTTCCTTTTTTGCAATACTAGAGATAGAAAATGAATTCGGGCTTGTTCTCAGCATACTTCTTGCTGCAGTCATAACCATTTCATCTATTTGGCTGGTAACAGGAATAAGGCAATACCGCTCGATAAATTTCTTGAACAAAAGATATGATGAATACAATAGAGAAAAAGACGAGATAGATAGAAAAATTGCATCACAGTACGGATTAGACAAGGATTAAAAAACTCAATTTATTTACCTCGCTACTTTTTCTGCGAGGAAACATCTTCTCATAAGGTTCTAAAATGTCTTGACAAAACTCAATACCTTTTTGAGTTGGTTTGTATATTGTAATTATTCTCTTTCCAACTGATGTTTCAGTTCTGCTTACCATTCCATTCAATTCCAATTCATCAAGAATTGGTTTGTGTTTTGTTAGATTCAGACCACAAAAGCTGAACAAGGCAGTCTGATTAATTTCTCCTCTCTCTACTAGCTTCAAGATTATATCTTTAATAATGTAAATCCTGTCCCTGTAGGAACTGCCAGAACCAGACATGGTATTCTCAAAAAAACCATGTTCTATAACATTATCTCTAATGTAAGAAATTCAGAGGCTTAGTTTTGTTACTCTTGTAAAGAGCGTATTTGTTTCCTTCTGGAGTAATTTTGATCATTGTTTTAAGAAGATGATAGTTGTGTAATTTACGAATTTTTCTATAGAGAGTGCTTAGCGGAATATTACATTCATTTTTTATCTCTGAAACAGATTTTGGCAAATTACAAGTAATGTCAAGGATCATTTTTGAGTGTGGGTCTAGAATTATAGGGATTTGATCTTCCTCAGTTTCATTCATAGTTAGTCTTTCGAATTACAAATTGCATCAAAGCTTCCTTGGAATAATCTATGCCATGCACTTCAGAGGTATGATTCATGAACGTTTCAATCACTTTTGACGCGTTTTCTTCCTGAACAATGAATTCGCAATCAAATCCATAGTCTTTACAACATAACTGTAACAATAAAGAAAATGTTTTTTGATGTTTAAAATCAGTTACTTAACATTGTTAATTTACACTTATTACTGATTATGGACTATAGGAAATTTATCTGCGAACCTAGACACACCTCTAAAATTGGGGCGTTCACGGACGGGCTTGGCTCTAACAAGAGCTAGGCTCTATTTATCAGATCATCAAGGCTAAATTCCATGTTTGTAGCTGTATCAATTTCTTTATCATTTATGCAGTCAGATGTAACGATTATGCGGTTTTAGTAGAATTGGTTTGTGAGAGTCGTTCTTCAAGAATTTCTTCCTTTATTTTTTCATATTTTTCGCAACCATAACATGAAGTAACTTCGTCATCTTCATATCGTGGCAATTTTCCATTCTTATCAAAATATGATTGTAGTTGTTCGTCTGTGAATCCATGCTTTATGTTTATTTCCTGAACATACTTTATCATATCCACTCTTGACATAGATGCGTATTTGTTAAATTCTTCCCTTGCCTCTGCATATGTTCCGCCATTATCCAAGACTGCTTTTTTTGCAAGGCTTGCAATTGTGATTCTCTCGTTCATGTAGTTAAATTGATCCAAGAATATGCCATGATAAGTTGAGTTGACATTATTTGAAAGAAACTTAAAGTATGAATTTTTTGGAGTAAAATCTTCATAATCTTTATTCATTCTTGCAAGATCTTTTTCCAGCCGATCCTTTGCAATTTTTCTTTGCTCTTCAACGAGTTTCTGTTGTTCTGTTAGCTGTTTTTGTTTTTGTTGCATTTGTTCCATTCTTTGCTTTGCGATCTCAATGTTTTTGAGAATTTTTTGGGCCATTGGATTATTTTTGATTTCATCGCCCACAACAGTAGTGGGTTCGTAAGATTTTTTGTCATCAGTTGATTCTTCTGCCCATGCTGAAAATTCCAAATCCTGTGTTGCCCATACTAATGCAGACAATGCAATTGCAAATCCTGCGTATTGAATCCCTAGTTTTATTCTAGTATTCATTAGACAGCATTAAACATAAAGGGATATAAGTATTAGCTTACTAATGATTAGTAGACTAATCAAATGAGTTATAAAAATAAAATTGATCTTGATAACGCCATAGGTCTTTTAATAAAATCCACGTCAAAATCAATTGAAAAATCTCTCGATTTTGAATTACACAGAAAATGTGGACTATCAAGTGGTCAGTGGAAGGTAATAGGGGCACTTGCAATACAAAATGGTTTGACCCAAAGTAAGATTGCTGAGATGGTTTTTGTAGAGACTCCCACTCTTGTGCCCATATTAGATAAAATGGAAAAAGATGGATGGGTTGAAAGAAAAGCTGATCCTAGTGATCGTAGGAATAACAATATTTTCCTTACAAAAAAAGCAGAAGGTTCGTTGGTAGAGTCTGTGATTGATTCTGTTTTAGGCATAAGAAAAATGATTACAAAAGACATTACACATGCAGAACTGGAGGTGACAAAAAAAACACTAAGACAAATCATGGGAAATGCTGAATCATTTTTAGAAAAAAATAACAGTAAAAACATGGGTTAAGCACAGCCCAGTGCCAGGTAAGAGAACGATGTGGAGAATTTTACTCCCTTAACACATGATAGATGAAAGTGCTCTTAACTTAGTTCACAAATCAGTTAGACTCTACTCCTTGCTGGGGTTTTGCGTGTTTAGGAGAAATTATTATAATTTCTTCATTAAATTTTAGATTAGGAATGAACATACGTTCTCCTCCCTCAGTCAAGACAGTAGTCTTGGTAAGATGAAATTCTATTATTACTCCCTGTTTCCCTCCTATTTCTATAACATCGCCTATGTTAATTTCAGGATTTAGATATAGACCAATGCCTGCTATTACATTTTTTAAATGGACCTGAAGTGCCAGTGCAATCAGGGCAAACGCAACTCCTATCGACGCTATAACTTCTAACGCTAATTCAAATAGGCCTAAAATATCTCCAAGATAAACAAGTTCAGATATTATTATTGAAATTGAAATAATATGAAGTAGTTTGTACGAACCTTGCAAACCATGTAGTTTGATTTTAAAAATAAGATGACTAGTTGTAAAAAACGCTCCCGTTACAATAATTGATAAAATTGCATAAAGGATTTTTGCGTCTATATTCATATCTGACAACACAAAAGAGACAATAGTAATTTCAAACATTGTGTGTGACTATTTTCTTTGCTTGAAAGATCCTCCTTGAAAATTATCTATTACTAAAAGTATGTTTTCATCTTTCCAGCCTATTTTTCTTGGATCGTCGAAATGATGCAATATGTTTTCTTTGAACCGATGAAGTGCTTCATTAAATTCTTTTTTTCTGTAGAATTTGAACGTAGAGTAATGATGATTTCTTGCCTGCTCAATTAGTCTTTCCAATGGAAACACTCTATGATGTTCAAATATTTTTATCGAGTCCAAGTTCAAGTTTGGATCTCTTTCAAACATCGATTTAAGATGATCCAACTCATAAAGACGCTTTTCTTTTTTGTGAAAATCTGGAAAATGCATACCCCATATTGTGCGGGCATTCTGGTCTCTCAATCTGGTATAGATGAATAGCTTTCCGTTATTCTTGAGCACCCTTGAGGCTTCTTTTAGAAACGGCTGTAAAGAAAAATGATGGATTGCGTTCAAGGTCATTATGCAATCAAGAGAATCTGTCGGCAGTGGTATTTTGTGCGAGTCACTTTTTATGGGAAGAAAGTTAACAATATTGTTTCTTGTGAGGTGTTCCTTTAAGTGACGCAACATGTTAAGATTGCTGTCAATACAATACATGTGACATTTTTCTCCAAGATGCTGCAAAAATTTCAGAGTATATCTGCCTGCTCCACATCCAACATCTGCTGCTACTATACTTTCCATTTCACGAAGATCATTAGCAATAAACATGATTGGTCCTAAATCTGTGGTTCTTAACTCTCGGTATTTTGGAGCTACTTGCATGAAATGTTCATGCATCTTTTGAAACATTGTAGTTTTTTCTGATTTTTTTCCATTGTTACTTGTTTTTACTTTTCCCATTCTAAAGGTAGGATGTGATGATTTTTATTAGTTTTCATGGTTCTCGATTGTTTCAAATTCTTGCACAGATGTATGAATCAAAAAGTTGTCCCAGAGGGACTCGTACTGATAGATAAAACGGGCCCGATGGGACTCGAACCCACGACCTGACGCTCCGCAAGCGTCCGCACTATCCAAGCTGTGCAACGGGTCCAATAGAAAGTCGAGTCTACCCGTTATAATACATTTCAAAAATGTTTAGAAAACAAAATCTATGCTTGTTGCTCTGCCTTTTTTACAAAGACATAATTCATTATTAATCCAGCAATTATTCCACCAATTATTGGTCCAACCCAATAAATCCAATGGAACTCCCAGAACCCTGAGATTAATGCAGGACCAAATGTTCTTGCAGGATTCACGCTTGCTCCAGTGAGTGGTACACCTACCAAGTGTATCAAGAAAATCATTCCACCAATTGCAAAACCTGCAAATCCTGAGGCAGCTTTTTTGTGTACTGCCGCCATGAAAATTACAGTTACCAAGAAGAATGTCAAAATCATTTCAACACCAAGACCTGCCATTACATCATGATTTAGTAATGCACTTGGTCCACCTTGTGTACCAAAGTTTACTTTGGCACCAAGTTCTGGCAGAATTGCTTTGTGTGCTGCTGCAGCAACTATTGCACCAATTAACTGAAATATGATGTAAGCAACTCCATCTTTTATTCCAATTCGTTTAGTGACAATCATAGAAATAGTCACAGCTGGATTGATGTGAGCACCAGATACATGACCAAAAGTATAGATCATAAGACCAATTGCAGCACCGTGGCCAAGTGAAATCATTATTATTCCCTCAATTGAGAGATCGGTACCAAAAGCAACAGCTGCCAGTGTTACAGAAAGTGGTCCAAAGAAAACCAACGCAAAAGTAGCAACTGATTCAGCAAACCATGCTCTTGGATTAACCATTATTCATCAAACCTCGATATATGCCATATAAAACATTCGGATAATTTTTGATCAGTACTAGGAAAAAATAATTAGGGAATGGCAGATGCATAACCCATGCTCACTGTTGGAGATACAGTACCTGACTTTAATCTAAAAAACGCTGAAGGTCAAACAGTGAAAAAATCTGATCTTAAAGGCAAAAAATATGTGGTATATTTTTACCCAAAGGACTTTACCCCAGGCTGTACAACCGAGGCTGCCGAGTTTGCACGAGATTATAAGAAGTTCAAGAATATTGGAATTGAGATAATAGGAATTAGCCCAGATGATGTAGAATCCCATAAGAAGTTTGGTGAAAAAATGGAGGTTCCCTTTATCTTACTTGCAGACACAGAGACTGAGACTGCAAAAAAGTTTGGCGTATGGGGAAAAAAGCAGTTTATGGGACGTGAGTATATGGGAGTAAATAGGACTACTTTTTTGGTGGATGAAAAAGGAAAAATTTTCAAGGTGTTTGAAAAAGTAAAAGCTGCAGGACATGCACAAGAAGTCCTAGAGGCTTTTAAAAATTAAGATTTTTTTATTTTCTCTGGAAGATCTTTATTGCTTGTGGCGGACATACACCCTCACATGCCAAGCAAAATATACAATCTGGTTCTCGCGCCATCAATGGCTTTTTCTCAGATGACACATGGCCAGGGGTATCAAACCATTCATAGACATTTACAGGGCATGCATCAATACATGCGCCATCTGCTACACAGATATCAAAATCAACAGACACATATTCGCCCCAAACACCCAGTCTTCCATTACTAGATCCTTTTCCCCATGTCTTTATGACATTCTTGTTTGATGGAACAACAAATGAGGGGCTTGAACCCATATGTGATTTGTATTCCACATCAATTGGACCTGGTTTTGGAGCAGTTAGTGGTCCACCTACATCCTTTGGTGCAGTGGTAGCATCTTGTGGTTCTTCAGCTTTTAGTTTCGGTTTTGCATCTGGTACAATTTTTGCAAGTGGTGTGAGTTCTTCTAGTTTTTCTATAGCTGCATCTTGTCCTAGTTTTTGTGTCTTGACATAGTATCCAATCATCTTGTCTGACAAAATGGTGTTTCGTAGAATTGTATCAATTAACATTTTTGCATAGTGGTCTGCCTTTTTGCGATAGTCTTTTACCCATTGTGGATCGCCAAACTTTTCAATTGGAAAGATTTGGTATATCAGGTCAACAACTTCACCTGTTACAATTTCAACTGTAATGGAGAGGTCAACCTTTTCGTATCCTTTTGCATCCGGATCAGACATATTTTCCTCTGTCCACGTATATGTCACATAGATTCTGTCTGCAAAGGTATCCATCGCGAAAGTCTTTTTCAGTCCTTCTACAATCGATTTTATCTCTAATGGTTCCTCTAGTTTGATTGGCAGACGGTAAAGGCCAAGTTTGTAGCCATGTAACGGATAAACACCTCTTTTTGTGGTTGTGGATTCCATCGAGTACACTCGGTCTTTTAAGAGAAGTGACATGTTGTAATTTTGTTTAATTTATTTAAAAAGCTTCGCTATTTAGAATCGCTAGAAAATACAAAAACAATCTAAAATTTGCTTAGTTATTGTTTATCTTGTTCTAATGCTTTTTTTGAATTGCTCACAGGTACAGAAACAATACTTTCTGCAACAGCTTTTGTCAACTCATCAATAATTTTGATTTTTTTCTCATCAGTTTCTCCTAGCATTTGTAATGCTTTTTCTAATTCTTTTTTCCTTAACGAATCTACGCTGGAAAATACATCCTTAACTATTGGTTCTGGTTCAAGTCGTTTCATTGTTGCCTCTAGGATTGGGACTTCTTTACTAATCATTTTTTCTACAGCAAGCACTTCATCTTTTCTAGCTTTCAAGTTTCTTTCCTCCATCTCAATAATTTGATCCCTAAACATCAATTTAGTTCCAGGAAGTGTAGAGACTTTTTCATCAACAGCTCTTGGGTCAGAGATATCCAAAATCATTGTCCCTTTTGTTTTATTTTCCATGATCACTTTTATTTTGTCATAAGTAATTATGAAATAATCTGCAGTGGTTGCAACAAAGATTATGTCAAATTTATCAAAGTTTGATAGAACATCTTCAAACGTCATTGGTTTTCCGCCCAATACTTTTGAAAAACCGGTGGATCGTTCAATTGTCATACTGGAAATATCAAATGCATATTTTTTTTTATTAAGAGGTTTAGCAACCATGGCGGCTGCTTCTCCCGTACCTATAAGCAAAACGCGTTTTTTCCCATCCAAACCGGCGTATTCTTCTGCAATTTTGACAGCGACATCACCAATAGACATCACTCCTTTACTGATTCCAGTAGAGTCTCGTATGCGGGTTGCAATTCGTATAGAACTATCAAATAATTTGTTTAATATTCTGCCAGATGTTTTAGTTAGTTTTGCATTTGAAATTGATGTTTTTATTTCCTCAAGGACCTCTTCGTTTCCTACAACTATTGAATCCAGACCACATGCAAGTCTTAATA
>DATIDL010000015.1:0-3067 GCA_035456305.1 Nitrosopumilaceae archaeon | reverse complement strand
GTGCAATCAAGTATGGTTTTGTAGCATCCTTTCTTTTCTGCATGCTCTGAGAGCGCCTTTACTAATTTTTGCCCAATGCCTTTGCCTTGGTATTCCTTTCTTACAACAACATCCTCAATGTGTCCAACTCGCCCTCCTTTGTGAATGAATTTTTGTTCTATGAGCAGAGTTGTAGCTCCAATCACCTTTGAATCAAGCACTGCTACATAGATTGTATAGTTTGGATCCGACTTTATCTTCTTGAATATCTCCTTTGCTTTTTTTGGGTCTAAATCACTTGCTTTTCTTAATGAATCCAAAGATTCTAGAAAGCCGCTGGAAAGATCCTTTTCTTCAAGTTCACGTATCTTTACATCAGTCATAATTTAGCATCAAATCTGGCCAAGCTTTTCAAGATAGTGCTGGTATGCCCTTCTGTAAGAGATTTTATCCCCAATATCGATGAAGCCTTTTTTGATTAGAAAACCACTCACTTTTTGTTTTCGTGCAATTGCACTTTTTATGACACTGTCCATTCCAAATGGCTTGTTTGGCGGAATTATTTTGAATACGTTAGGCTCCATGACGTAACATCCTACGTTGATGTTTCCTTTTACTTCTGGTTTCTCTTTCCATGCAGTAACTTTGTTGTTTTTATCAGTTTCAATAAATCCATACTGGAGTTTGGTTTTGTATTCAAACAGCGCCATTGTCACAAAAGATTTTTTTCTCTTGTGATAGTCTATCATGTTTTTTAAGTTAAAATCAAAAATAGAGTCACCATAAACGCACACAAAGGAATCATCAATAAACTCTTCAGCCGTCTTTAACTGTCCTGCTGTTGCAAGTGGCCTGTTTGCTACTGCATATTCTATCTTGACTCCAAACCTGTTTCCATCCTCAAAATAATCTTCTATCGTTTTTCTCAGATAGCTTACACACAGTACAATTGAATCGATGTTGTTTTTTCTAATCCATTCTATGAGGTGTTCAAGAAGTGGTTTTTCCCCAAGTGGCAACATTGCCTTTGGAAGAAAAGTTGTATAGGGTTGAAGCCTTGTGCCCAGTCCGCCCGCAAGGATTACTGCCTTCACGAATTCTATTTACGATTATGGGTATTTATGTTGAAGGATGAAATTCTATTCTACAATTTTAGCAAGCTTGCCAAGAACATCACGCGGTTCTTTACCAAATATCAAAATCATAGGTTCTTTGCCAAAGTCTCCTTTGTGAAATATAAGATCTGGTGGCCTGTTTGCATTCTTGAGTGCACTTCGTATGCCCCATGTCATGCTGCTACCTTCTCTTGCTTTTGTTCTTACAGGTTCCAGAGATCTATCGTAACTGTGTACTGAAAGTTTCTTTGCAATTGCTTTTCTAATTAGTGGCGCATCATATTTTATGTTCAACGCAGATCTTATGTTAGAAAATTTTCTTGCCACCTCCAACACTGCAGATGCAACATGTTTTGAACCTCCGTATTTCAGATTCCCGGCCATGACAACTGCCTTGTCAGCCTTGACAATTCTGCCTGACACTCCAAGTATGTCGTCTAGTGATTTTGGATTGGGTTTTGAGAAAACAAAGTTTGTTTGACACTCTGGTATTATCTTGTAAATGTCTTTTATGTAAATAAAATCAGAAATTGCATCTGCAAGATTTTTTTCTATCTTGTCTTGCCTGTACGTTTTTGCTATTGAAATTCCACTACCAATTTTTTCTGAATCTTTTATTGATTTTTCCGTGAATTCTTTGGCAAATCTTACTGATTCCCTAAGGCTGTTGCCTTTGGCAAGACTGACAGCAAGTGATGCAGAAAAGCCGCATCCTCCACCGTGGCTTGTCCGATGTATTCTCTTTCCAGAAAATGAGTAAAATTTTGATTTTTCCAGAACAAAGTCTGTCACTAGTTTGCCTTTGAGATGACCGCCCTTGATGATGACATTTCTTGCACCCATGTCTCGTATCTTGTACGCTGCACGTCTCACATCGCTTTCTGTTCTTATTTTCATGCCTGCAAGTTTCTCAGCTTCTGGTATGTTTGGAGTTATGACAAAAGCCAGAGGCAAAAGCAATTTTTTAAAATCATCTAACGCGTCATTTAGTAGCAAAACACCACCTGTTGTTGATTCAAAAACTGGATCTAAAACTATTGGTATCTTTAGCTTTCTTAGTTTAGAATAAATTGCTTTTATGATTGGCGAGCTGTACACCATTCCAATTTTTATAAAATCTATTTTAAAATCAGACAAGACTGATTCAATTTGGTTTTTTATCATGGCTGGAGAAATTTTTTCCACACTTTGAAATCTTACAGTGTTCTGGCTTGTAATTGTAGTAATAACTGTAAGACCATACGCTCCTAACGCAGAAAATGTTTTCAAATCCCCTTGAATGCCTGCCCCTGAAGAAGGATCAGATCCTGCTATTGATAATATGTGCACAAAATAATGATCCAAAACTCACGTTTAAATCCAATCGTTATGTAAAATGAAACATGGGAACGCAAATGAGTGCAGCACGTCGTGGAATTGCAACTGAAGAAATGAAAGTGGTTGCAAGAGACGAAGATGTCACTTTGGAATGGCTTTTGCCAAAGATTGCAAGCGGCTCAATAATCATTCCGCATAACAACGAACGACCACAGAAAATAAGAGTTGTAGGCATTGGCAAGGGAATGAAAACAAAGGTGAACGTAAACATTGGCAATTCTACTTTATCAAACAACCTTGAAGAGGAGATAAAAAAAGCCAAAGTTGCAGTCAAGTACCACGCAGACACAATAATGGACCTAAGCGATGGGGGAGACGTTGGGCTGGTGAGACGAACGCTCTTGGAGGCAGCACCGATAACGTTTGGCACCGTTCCAGTTTATGAGGCGTACAATTACGGAGTTGAAAAATTCAAGAATCCACTTAACATAACCGAAGATGATTTTCTCAATGCCTTTGAGAGGAACATAAAAGATGGCGTTGATTACACTACGATACATTCTGGTATTACAAAAGAGATTGCAAAAAGAATTCTTGCAGTAAAAAGACACGGTGGCATTGTAAGTAAGGGCGGAACAATAACTGCGGCATGGATG
>DATIDL010000014.1:0-5615 GCA_035456305.1 Nitrosopumilaceae archaeon | reverse complement strand
ATTTGGCAAATAACACAGAAAGGCATTCTTTTTGTGTGTTTTTGTAATGACTGGCCTTGTTTACATGTATCATGGCTCAGTTGGTTTTTTGCCAACACTATTACAACAATTTGGACATATAGACAGAATACATGTTGCACCAATAATGATTTCTGCGACAATTTCATCTTGGCTTGGCATGATCCTAACTGGCTGGCTTAGTCAAAAAATAGGACGAAAAAAATCCATGATCCTCTTTGCGGCTGGTTCTATCATCTTTGTGATTCCACTAGCTTATGGAATACTAGGAGGAGATCTAATGGCTACAATTCTCTTTGTAATCATTTATGCATTCATAGTTTCTACAGCATCTGGACCAGTGCCTGCATTTTTTTCTGAAAGATTTCCTACTGAAGTTAGAAACAGTGCAGCAGGATTCGCATACAATGGAGGATTAATAGTTGGTTCATGGTCTCCTCTGATCGCAGTAAGCCTGATTTCTTTAGTTAAAGTTGAGTTTATTCCCATAGCTTTAGGCGTGAATATAATGATAGGAGCAATAATTTTGCTTGTAGGTACGTTACTTAACCCAGAAACAAAAGATCGTGATCTTACCTAAGGTATATTTATCGAATCAAGATTTGGCATTCATATCTTGAAAAATGAAAATCATAAGCTAGATCTGGTTCCTATTGTGGAAGACATCTTGGCAATAGATCCTAGCATGAGATTTGCCGCAATCATAGATCTGAAAGGGAACATATCAGAAGCAATAATGAAGGAAGGTAAAACTTCACTAAAGTCACAAAAAGAAGAAGAGCATTTTTGTAAACAAGTTGCGTTAAGAAGAAAAATACGAAACAAGTTTAACAAGAGTTTAGGCAAGGTAGATTATGTTCACATTGAACGTGAGAGGGTAACACAAATTGTGCTGTATCCTAAAAGAAAGACTGTGTACGTTACAATGGAGCCAAAGTTAGACATTACAAGAAAATTAGAAATTGTTGATTTAATAAAAAAGAAAACCGTTCAATTATAAAATAAGAAAAATTAGGAAAAGAAATTTAGTTTTTGGATTAATCAGACTGCTTATTCAGCTGTTGGTTCTGCTGCAGGTTGTGGAGAACCTTCTCCTACTACATCAGCAGTGGCAAATCGACCACCTACTTGAGTGATCTTTACTTTTGCGTTCTGTCCAACTTGTCCGCCTTTTACAAATATCACAAAGCCGTCTACTCTTGCGATACCGTCTCCTTTTCTACTAATTTCTGTTATAGACACGTCATATTCTTTTCCGGTCTCTACTGGTTTTGGTCTGTCATCAAATCGTCTACCGCCGCCAAATCGTCTACCGCCGCCGTAGCCTCTATCGCCGCTGTATCCACGGTTATCAGAGCTGTCACCAAAACCGCCTTCGTTATAGCCCATCGTTACACCTCCTTCCTTACCTTGATGCAGGCTCTATGCCCTATAAAATCTGATCAGCTACTTAATTTTACTATCTGGGCAATTTAGTTAGAAATACCATTTTGTTATAAAATAAAATCAACTAGAATTAGGGTCATGAAATTGACAAGTCTGATCTATTATCTTTTTATATATTGTAAATTACATTATTTTTAGATATATGTTCGAAAAGTTCAGAAAAAACCTAGAAAAGTTTAGAGAACTTTCTTCGGAGGGAGAGGGAAATGTCATGGTAAAAGATGACTATGGAGAACAAAAGTTTGAATCAGCAGAATCCAAGCATGTTGAACAAATAAAAATACCAGAACATGTTGAACAAGTCAGTATGACCCAGTCAGGCGACGATATAGGCATAAAATCACTCATGGACAAGCGTGCAAAACTTGAGGAAGCCATAGATTATGTTGGTTTAATGATTAAGAACCTAAAGGACAAACGTACAAAACTTGAGAAGAATATTGAGGACGAGTCTGTAGATATCAAGAATTTGAAAGAAAAGCTGATCAAAGTTGGTCAGTACATAGATGAAGAAAAGCAAGGAATCAGGAACTTGTCCCAGAAGAGAGCAGATGTAGAAAAAGAAGCTGATGATGTAGGTGTCATCATTAACAATCTACGTGAAAAACTCACAACAATAGATCATGTAGTAGACGAAGAAGGTAATAAAATAAAGAACTTTAAAGAATCACGTTCAAACTTAGAAAGTTCTCTCAGCTAAAAAGTAAAGCCTTCTTTTAAAATCGCATTAAGATTTTCTTTTATTTCGTCTTCATCCATTATAGAGTTTAGATCTCGAATTAGGACTTCGGTTGCAAGACATTGATTTTTTGTAAATTGGTAATAGCAGTCTAATCTTTGTTGATATGTCTTAGCACGATGAAAAGTTATCCAGAAATTTTCTGACGCATGTTGAACATATAACAAGAATTTTGATATCGCTTCTTTTACTTTTGGAGATGTCTTGTCTTTTGAAAGACCTATCAGTATCTGTTCTAGTTTAGTTTCCAAGTTTGATTCATATATCATCTGGTAGATGTCGATTTCTTTTGTTATGAAATGCTATACTATTCATATGATAAAAATGTTCATCATAGAATTTGCAGGAAAGATCATGTTTTTGTGTAGTTATTTGATTTTAAACAAAAAATTGTACGTTTCAAAAAGAATAACTAAGCAAAACTTAAATAATTTTGTCACGTATAGTATATCCCTATCAAAGGAACATCCTCCCAAGATAGGAGTCGTGCAGTTGAGCGATGCGGTCAAGGAAAAACCCTTCCGCAGAAGGATTGAAACAGTTCCATGGGATGAAAAACTCCCAAGAGATGGTGACAAAGGTCATCATGTGTTTCAGAGTCCGAAAGGATTCAACCTTTAGCTCAGGCGTGTTATCCAACACGCTTCTGCATGACACAATTTTTCCCAATACCAAAAATGCAATCTTTGCTATGAAATTAAAATCGACAAAACTGTGGAAAGTATTCAAATGCATCGTACAATAGTGCGTTAATTTTTGAGAGTATAGAAACAATGTCGTTTGCCCAAGGCAGAAAATGGATCTGGTATCTCCTACCGTCGCAGATTACTGCTGAAGGATTACGTACTGTTATTCCATTATACATAATTTTTCTTGGGGGCGGGATTAACGAAGTTGCTGTAATTGTTGCATTGCACTATGGAGCATCTGCATTTGGTTCATTATTTTGGGGCAGAATAATAGATCGATTCCATGTAAGGAGAACAGTTCTTCTCATATCGCTTTCAGCTACGTTGTTATCATGTGTATGGCTATATTTCACAAAAGATCTCGGGTTACTTTTAGTGATTTCACCAATAATTGGATTTTTCATAGTAGGAAAAAACCCAGTAACGCATCTGCTTGTCATGGAATCTGCACCTAAAAATCAGTGGAGTTGGCTTTTTGCAAGAATTTCGATAATTGCGACCTTAGGCATGTTAGGAGCAATGGTGATTGGCACTGTCTGGAGTGTGTATTTTGATCTTGGGCCTTATTTTTTGATTTGTGCATTATCAAGTGGAATTGCTATTGTATTTACCAACACAATAAAAGAATCCGTGTTTCACTTGGAAAGAGGTAGTATTGCACATTCCATCCAGGGTTTGCGCTATAGTTTCAGTCACTTTCACTATGTTTTTCCCAAGATTCCTGAACTGTATGACTACAAACACATAATTACCATATTCAAGGGAAAAGTTTCTCATGAAATAGGAATCTTATTTTTGTCTACCTTTCTTTTCTATTTAGGAAGTAACATTTACTTTACTGCATATACTCCATTTTTGAAACATTTTGGTTTTTCAGATTCTACTGTATTTTTGGTGTATACAATACAAACCATAACCATGATTACAATTTTCTTTGTGGCTCCAAAGATAATAGCAAAATTTGGAGAAGAACGTTCTACAATGATTGCATATGTACCAAGAGTAGCAGCAGTACTTGTTGCAGGTTTTGTTGTTCCATTTATGTTTGGAGGAGGGGTTTTTGTTTTATCAATTATTTCTGTATGCTTAATGGTACTAGCATTTTCTATTTTTAGTACTTCAAGCTCCATGATTTTATTCAAGAGTATTCCACAAGGTTTTGAGGGAAAATATCTGGGAGTAAATAGTTCTGTAACTGGAATTGGAGTATTTATTGGGGCTCTAGTGACTGGAAAAATTACAAGTTCTTTTGGATATACGATTTCGTTTCTAGTTTCTGCTATTGTTTTAGTAATGGCTTTTGTCTTGTTCCGAGTATATCTTCACTACAAACTATCGCACAATACAGTCTAGATGTAACGTGCTGAAGAGGATTGACTAGCAGGCATTGATGGTAGCTTGTCATTTACTGCTGCCTCTGCTACTGCTGCTGCTTCTTGTAGAATCTTTTCTGATTCCTCACTTGTTGCTCCAGAATCGATACCAAAGTCTCCGCCGTGGAATGAATCGGTCATGAGTCCACTTAGCATTTCAGTCATACCGCTTAGCTCATGATCTGCTTCTGGCATGAATCTTAAGAGTGATGATCTTAGGCTCTTCATCAAACCAATGGTTGGCATGATGGTAACTACTGTGTCGCCAAGATCGTGGAATGTTGTTAATCTTAATTCGATCTGTTCAAGTGCTATTCTAGCATTTCCTAAGAGTTTTGTTACTTTACGCACTTCAGCAAGTTCTTTTGATAAAACTCTACTAGTTGTGGTATCATGTTGTTGTGTTGCAGTTACAATTCTTTTGAAAAGTTTTTCGTCTTTTTGTTTTAATTTTGTAAGTAAGCTATCTAATTTAGAAATCTGAGTCTGCAGTTTTTTTACTGCTGTTTCCAATCTTGGCTTTAGTGGACCTTGTGGTTTTATTGCATCATTAATCTTCTCACTAAGACTTGGTGTCTGTGGCTGTGTCCAGCTTTTAGCGAAGCTTGTCATGATAACGAGTAAAAAAATTCGTTATTAATTCAAGGTGTGAAATCGGGTTCACTGCAGACTAAATTTAGCTAACAAAAACAACAGCCTATTGGTTAGACGCGTAACAAGTAAAATTCAGACAAGATTGATTTTTCTAGAAAGTTCAATATAACCTAAATTGGATACATCCTCCCCATCTATCCTCAGACCAGAGATCAGTGCACTAATTGTATGCTGTTTCTCTGCGGATGGATTTTCTTTATGTGAACCAGCAATGCAGATGATGATTGCTGTGGTTCACAGCAAAGTGGACATTTTTCCATTTTATTTAATGCCTGAGAATCAAAAAAATTGTATTTAAGTTTTTGCTTTGGACAGTTTGGAAACATTTTTTGTAAAAATCAGTTTTTACAATCCGTAAAAGTTTGTCAAAGATTATTTCTTGATTTGCAAAATTCAGTTTGTCTCATTTGAGATAAAATACTCAAGAATCAAGAAATTACAAGAAACATGTTTTTTGAAGTAATTGATTTTTGTATGATTCATTCTTAGAGAAAGGTCACAAATTATAGAAATTATAATTTTTGTTTTGAAATTTCTAGATTTTATATCATTATATTATAATATATGAAAATAATCGAATACGCCATAATAATTAAATCTTTTTATTGCCGTTCGATCGAAACTTTTATTAGATATCATATGACGCGCGAATCATTTAGTGGTGGCGGTCGTTGCCCACGTTGCGGAAAGGGCCCT
>DATIDL010000013.1:0-3537 GCA_035456305.1 Nitrosopumilaceae archaeon | reverse complement strand
CCATAGACATATCAAAAAAAGACGTCTGGGCAATTGACATAATACGGATCTTGGAGCTGCTAATCAAAATTCTAAACCAGACAGGCAAGAAAGATCTTCGGGTCGCAGGAATTGCTGCTCTGTCTTCTGCAATGATACACAGGATGAAAGTAGAAAGCATATTTGCTTTGCAAAAGGCAGCGATGGAGAAAAAACCGCTCAGGCAAAGACTGGACATTGATGTAGAAACAATAGACATGCCGTACAGACACGAGGCTACATATCCTGTCACGCTAGATGAGCTTCTGACAGTTCTTGAGAATCTTATTGGAACAATAGCAAACCCGCGCTCAAGTCGCAGGCAGATGCAGTTTGAGCCAGTTGAGGTGCCAGACTTTAATGATTATTTCATAGGGCTTGAAAAAATAATTGGCCAGTACGAGGATCTTATTGTAAACAAGATACGTGCCACGGGTTCAGGTTCTTTTAGGATGATAGTTTCCGAACTTGAAACAATTGACATAGTAAGGTGTTTTTTTGCCATCCTGTTTCTTGCAAGAGACGAGAAGGTAGAACTAGAACAGCTTGAAAACGACATTATTGTTAGTTTGGTACCAAGTTTAGTAAAATAGAAGTTCACAATATGATCAAATGCCCGTAAAGGATTCTTTTAAGTACATTTTGGCACAATTTTTTACGAATGGTAAAGGTAGAAAACGATGACGAAGCAAGCGCTAGGCTTGAAGCAGCACTATACTCTGCAGGAAGACCTCTCACCATGGAAGAGCTAATCAGGGCATCAGGGACAGAATCAAGGACCAAGACCCTTGCATTGATGACAAACCTGATAAAAAGAGCCAAGTCAGCATTCAAGGCAATTGAGGTAGCAAGCCTGCCAGACGGCTCGTATGTCTTTCAGCTAAAACCCGAGTTTAACACTGTGATTAGAAAATATGCCTCAAAGCCTCTCTTGCCTACGGCAACCCTCAAGACTTTATCTTATATTGCATACATGCAGCCCATATCCTCAAAGCAGCTAGTCGAGATACGCGGTTCTGGAGTTTATCTACACCTTAGGCTTTTGCACCAGCTTGATTATATCGAGCACCAAAATGTTGGAAGGATGAAGATCTACACCACTACAGAAAAGTTCCAAAAATACTTTGGAATTCAAGGAGACAAGGATTCGCTCAAACAAAGGCTTTTCACCAAAGTTCGCAACGTACCACAAACGCCACCACCAACCCAAGAGCCAGCACTACAGGCATAATTTTGCGTGTCTTGTAATTTTGTAAATTTAAAAATAGATATTTTAAATTCAAAACTGAAACATGGTATAAATTAGAGTTCTTTAATGGACAAGTCATGAAGAAATCTGTAGAGAATCTTGCAACAAGTAAGATAACAGGTGGACGAAGATATCCACTTCGAACCAGAAGAAAATATGAAACTGACAGATATCCTGTTGAAACTTTGCTAGGACCGCAAGAAATCATAACACGCAAGGTGCGCGGTAAAAATACAAAGGGAGCATTAAAGACAACAGACTTTTGCAACTTGGCAATGCCGGGAGCAAAAGTAAAGAAGACAAAAATTCTAAAAGTTCTGAAAAATTCTACAAACAATGATTATGAAAGACGCGGTGTCATTTCAAAAGGCGCGATACTAGAAACAGAAGACGGACAGTGCAGAGTAGTGTCAAGACCCGGACAAAGCGGCATTGTAAATGCAATTTTAATAAAGTGATTCCATGAAAGATTACGAACACATCGTAGTCTGGCTTGATTATTTCAACAAGACCCTGCCAAAAAAAATGGGAAGAAAACTTGCAAAAGAAAAAAGTGTTTTTGATCCGTCGCTTAAAGAATTATCCGATGCTGCAAAGGCAGCTGGATTTGTGCCGACAGAAGAAAATGACCAGGTAAGATTTCCAAAGCGACCCTTTGTAAGATCCGGATACATTGTTCTACCAAAGGGTGTTCCAAAATCAAAAATCCTGCAAAAGATTTCCGAGAAACTTGTTGCAAAAAGGGCAAAGCAGTCAAAATAAACTAGTCTTCTAGCTTGTTGCTAAAGTAATTTTGACAGAACTCTATTGATAACAGTATTTTGTTTGAGAAACTAATTGCAGGGGGTAGGCGAAGTTTTGCATTTGGCCAGTAGCGGTAGAGTCATTATAAGACTCACTAAGCAAGTCCGGGATGGCCAACTACTGGTTGATGATGCCGGTAGAAAAATTGCCAAAGTATCAGAAATGATAGGTCCTGTTGATGCACCTTATGCATCTGCGACTCCGCTGACAAACAACATCCAAAAATACATTGGAAAAAAAATTTTCATGGGTGAAGAAACCCCCGCAATAAGACCAAGACGATTCAAGGGAAGAAAAAGATGAACATAACAGAATACCAAACACACTGTCCAGAATGTCAGTCGGCATTAATCGATGACGTTCATAATGGAGAAAAAATTTGTTCTGGCTGCGGTTTGGTTGCAATGGAACAAATGTCAGATTATGGCCCAGAATCAAGGGGCACAAACCTCGAGGACAAGATGAAGCTTGCAAGGGCAACAGGACAGACTACCTATTCCCAACACGACTTAGGAATCAGAACAGAAATTGCGATGGGCACAAAGGACTTTAGCGGCAAGTCAATCAACGCTGAAATGGTAAACCAGATGTACAATCTGCGCAAGTGGCAAACCAGAATCAGGGTTGCTTCGCCAAGAGAAAGACGACTAGCAAACATATTATCAAAGATTGGGGAGACCTGTCAAGTATTAGGGCTGTCAAGAAACGTACTGGAATCAGCTTCAATGATATATAGAAACTTTGAAGGCCAGTTTGAAGCAAAGGGAAAATCAGTCGCATGCATGTCTGCTGCCACAATTTACATGGCGTGCAAACAGTGCGACGTGGTAAGATCACTAGACGAGATCTGCAAAGCTACAGGAAGCGCAAAAGAAGACAAGATGAACGTAAAACTCACTGCAAAATATTATAGAACCCTGGTAATGGAGCTTGGCTCCACAACCGCGCCCGTAGTAACCCTGGACAAGTACATCTCAAAGATAGCAAACCTGGCAAAGCTTGAAGTGCGAGTTGAGAGACTAGCTGCAGAAATTGCTGAAAAAACGCAAGACCATACTCTTGCTGACGGCAAGGCGCCAAACGGATTGGCTGCTGCGTATCTTTACATAGCGTCAATCTTACTAGGACAAAGCGTTTTGCAAAGGGATGTCTCAAGCATAGCTGGAATCACCGAGGTTACGATACGAAACAGGTGTAAGGAAATACTTACTGCCTTTAAGATGCGTGTTACACTGCGACCGTCGTTAGTCAAAAACTAACCCCTCTTCTTTTTGTTTTATTAAATTAAGATAGTTGTGTATTTGTATTCAATCATCTGATAAAATTTATGCATAAATCTAAGAGTCCGATGGTTTTTTAACTGACATTGGGTACGAGAACTTGGAAATTTATGAAAATAATTTAACAGTAAAAGTGCTTAACGTTTAGAATTTCTTTCTCGCTCAGTTTTATCTTGATGACAATCT
>DATIDL010000012.1:0-11703 GCA_035456305.1 Nitrosopumilaceae archaeon | reverse complement strand
GATTACAAAAGTAAGAAGTGAACTAGGATTACAAAGAAAAAATCTAAACGCAAAAGGCATATTGGAAAGAGCAGAAAAACGGTGGTCTAATCTTTCCAGACCAGTTAGAATAGTCATAGCAATGATGTCTTTTCTTAACCTAGATTTTGATCAATTAAATAAAATTCGTATAGATGATCTTGACATTGCAAATAAAAGACTTACATATTGGAATTTTGGTGAATCACAATCCCATGCAATAGAACTAGATCCAGATAGTCAATACTACAAACAGCTTGCAAATACAGTAGCGGGGGATACGCTGCATACCTTTCTAACAAAAAGAGTCCAAAGAGTGGGACCATCAACAGCAGAAAAATTCTGCGAATTTGCAAAATTAAAATCAGAAAAAAGAATTGGCAGTATGACAAACGAAGAACTTGTCAGACTGGCAGACTCGCTTCAAAAATTTGAAGAATTTTTGTCACCAGATCCAAGCTGTTTGGCACCACTTGGAGAAGAACCATTATCAAAAGGCATAATGAAATTTTTCAATCCGGAATTTGCTTCTGTTATACAGCGTAGCGCTTCTGCATACTCGGGATTCCCATTCATTGTTGAGATGGGAATTGCTTATGGTGGAGACATACCACCACAAGGACTCAAAGTCTATCGCTTTGCAAACAGGATTCCACTCTTATACGATGAAGGAAGTGACGTTGTACTCAAAGTTGTAGACGAAGTAGATTGGAGTAGGTACAAGATTAAGGGTGATCCGCCTCTTGTCATTGTATCTCACATATGTTCAACAAGAATTCCATACAAAACAGTTGGAAAGGAAAATGTTGCAGACAGACCAGAACTAGAACGTGAGCTCAAAAATGCATTACAGTTTCTTGCAAGAAAATTGGCAGTACACATGTCAAGACAGGGCATGGCAGACATGGCAAAAAAACGCGCAAATCTCTATTCCAAATATGTTCCACTTATAGCTCAGTTTGCAACAGAACTTTCTGGAAATAAAAAAGAACCAAATTATAAACAACTAATACAGAAGGGAAGTGAAATTGAAGAGCAAGTCTAAGGCAGCAAAAACAGCAGAAGCAAAAAAATTAGATTTGCTTTCTCTTTTGAAAAACCAAGGTGCCTATGTTTATAATGATCTTAACAATGGAAGATTCCCGCAGTTTTCAATTCCTAGCAGATCAGTCAGCAATATTGTATATGACAAAAAACTCAGACAATACATACTGGGTAAATCTGCAGCAGTAAGGAGTTCAAGAAACATGTCGCAGCTGCGTTCTTTTACACAGCTTGCATGGCTTGCATTTTTTGTAAACCGACTTGTAAAAGAAGGAAAAACATCAACACTTAGAGATATTTATTATTCGTCACAAGCATTTGCCATAGATTTTGAAGACCAGCCAGAATCTGATAACATCATAGTTGATCTTGAAGCAATATTTGCTCATGCAAGAGAAGACTTTCACATATTTCCTGAAGAACGAAGCAGCGTTTTTGGTAATTTGACAATCGAATACACTGTGCCAGGATATGAAGGAAAAAGAATGAACCTGTCAGATCATCCAGACGGATATTTGATTGGACCAAGTCTTAGCAGTGCAGAGCTTGTTGAGACTGATGCAGAGCTTGTCATTGCAATTGAAAAAGGTGGTCTTTTTACAAGATTTGTTGAAGAAAAGGTACACAAAAAATTCAAGGCACTCATAGTAGATACTGCAGGTCAAGCTCCTCGTTCTACCAGATATTTGCTAAAAAGGCTCAGCACTGAACTGGGATTGCCAGTTGTTATACTTGCAGACGGTGATGTGTATGGCGAGCACATTGCCATGGTTATAAAATCAGGTTCTGCCAACGCAGCACATCTGCGTGAGCTTACTGTTCCTGATGCAAAGTGGCTTGGTGTATGGGCAACAGATATTGAAAAATACAAACTCCCAACAATTCCAATGACAGAATCAGACATCAAAAGAATCTATGAACTGCAAAAAGACCCACGCTACCAAGAGGGAAATTGGAAAAAACAACTTGAAGTTTTCTTGAAGCTAAAAAGAAAGGCAGAGCTTGAAGCCTTCTCAAAATATGGTCTTACAAATATTACTGACAAGTACTTACCAGAAAAACTGGAATTGGCAAAGAGTCTATAGTTTTTTTATTCGTAGAGTAAGTACACCGTTTCTGTACTTGAAGTCGTGAATTCCCATGTCTGGTGTGACCTCAATGGGTACTTCTTTAGAAAATCTACCAGAACCACGTATGTATAATATTCCATCAATCAATCTTACCGTTACCATGTCTTCAGGTCCTGGTACTTCAGCTACAAACACAATTTCTTGTTCTCCTTTTATGAGATCATATACCCAATTCTTTGTCTCGCTTTCTTTTGCAGTGTATTGTGGCTGTTCGCTTTTTGTCATTTTCTTTAGTACCCTAACCCAATAAATCATCACCAGTGCAGCGATACCGATCAGAATAAAGCTGACATATCCCTCAGAAGCACGTAATGACATTATGTACACCACTCCAAGAAACAACAACACCATGATCGGAATGATAAAGTCAAGTGATTTGTCATTTGAGTATCTCTTTTTGTAGCTTGCCAACTCGAACTAATTTCTTCACCATCAGACCAAATATAAAGGATCTTGGATTTTTTTCGATGTCAAATTTTTATAGTCATCTATGCATCTAGTGAACAATTTGAGCGATAACAATCCTCTAAAAAAGAGCTCAAGAAAAGAATTGTTTGCAAAAGGAACCATAATTGCTATCATAATCAGCGTACCATCACTTGTAGGGTTTTTTGTAGCGTGGCGTTTACTGGATAATCTGATCGAGGCCGCAGTAATAGGACTCGTGGTACATTTTGTTGCTATGGGTTTTGCGCTAAAAATTGCAAAAAAAATACTAGGTAAAAAATTCTAATTGTATTATGAGCGTGAATCTTGATATCGTTGAAGAAAGGCTTGTTTCTGAAGTAAAACTCTCTCCACTTCAGGCCAAAGTATTCGTGCTTGTTATAAAAAAAGGAAAAATGACTGCAGAAGACATTGCCCAAAGTCTTAGAATATCGCAGGAGGATGCATTGGAGACGGCAAAAAAATTAATCGATCTTGGAGGATTTATTGATATAACAAAGACAGAGTTTGAATCCATGCACCCGCGGTTTGCTGTTGTGAATATGTATAGACGAATGTGCCAAAGAGAAAATATTCAATTTAAAAAAAATCTTCTTGTAGATAATATTTCAATTGTTTTAGAAACGCCGTACGATGATGCAAGAACTAAATAGAACTGTATCTGGTGAAGATCAATGGCTGTAGATCAGGATTCATGTAATCATCAAGTAGTTTACTTTGGAGTCACAAACATAAACTATGAAAAAAGAACAATTGGTTCAGTGGATATATGGCGATGTGTTCTGTGTAAAAAACACTTTTGCGAAGAAAAACAACTTGGCATAGAAACTTTGGTAGATGAAGTAGGAATGCCTAAGATAAATTCAGATCAAAAGTGGTCCGTTATTGTATGTAAGTTAAAAAAACACAAGGAGATGTGGAAACTTGTTAAACTCAAGAAAGATGATCAAATCCAACACGAATGTGCAGATGAAAAAATAATTCCACTAAAAGTAAATGACTTTAAAGTACAAGATGAAAAACACTGGAACTTTCTCATAGAAGACTCTGTTAACAAAATAGTGGAAATCTGAGAATTTGGAACTAAGTGTTCATGTCAACAATGTTCATGGAAGCCAAATAGCTGCAAAGATCACGGGGGTCTTTACGCTTGATGGGAAAAGTTTCAGATTCAATGCAATCGCATTTGGAAGGATAGGTGGACATAACATTGGAGCAAAAATATCAAAAACCACAGAAAAAACCCTCAAAAAATTAGGATATGACGCTAATGAGGTGATTGATGTATTGCAGCATAAACTAGTACATGGAGACATCACTATTCCTGAGGGAATAAAAAAAGAAATGTTTGCAGACAACTAAAATTGTGCTTCTGTCAACGCTTTTTCACAGGTACATCTTCTATGTTGTGGAATAAGATCTGGAAGAAGTGTAAGTAGTTTTTTTGTAGTCTCTACGTTTTTTGTCAATGTTGCAATAACCTCTTTTGCAGTTACTGGTTTTTCAGCCCATACATCATAGTCTGTTACAGTTGAAACTGAAACATAACACATTTGGGCTTCTCTTGCAAGTTGACATTCTGGAACTAGGGTCATGCCAATTATGTCTGCTCCTATCACCTCCTTGTAAAATTTGGATTCTGCTCTGGTTGAAAACCTAGGACCTTCGATGCAGACATATGTGCAGTTTTTATGCATCTTGACATTCATCTTGTCAGCAGCTTTACTTACTGCACTTTGAAGTTCTGGACAAAATGGATCTGCAACTGATATGTGAATTACCTTATCTCCTTCAAAAAAAGAATATTTTCTTGATTTTGTGAAATCGATAAACTGTGTAGGTAACGCAAAATCGCCAGGCTTCAATTTTTCTTTTAGGCTTCCTACGGCAGAAGGTGCAATTATTCTTTTAATGCCCATTTCTTTGAATGCCCAAATGTTTGCTCTGAAATTAATCAAGTGAGGGGGAATGGTGTGTTTTTTTCCATGTCTTGGCATAAAGGCAACTTTTTTTCCTTTGAACATTCCAACCGTTATGGAATCTGAAGTTTTTCCAAAAGGCGTGTCTATAGTAATTTCTTTGCTTTCTGTGAGCAATCCTGAATCATAGATCCCAGTTCCTCCAAAGATGCCTATCTCTGCCTGTTCCATCAATATTTCACCAAGGATTTGTGTCTGTATTTCTTAATGAGGTCTGAACCTTTCAGGTCTGTCAGCTCTACTATGAATGCAAATCCAGTTACCTTGCCACCTATTTTTTCTATTAGTTCTGCGGCAGTTTTGGCAGTTCCACCCGTTGCCAACAAATCATCACAAACTAACACCTTCTGTCCATTTTTTACTGCATCACTTTGTATCTCCATTGTAGCATTGCCATATTCTATACTGTATGACATTTTTTCTGTATTACCTGGCAATTTTCCTTGCTTGCGTATCATGATCATTCCTTTTTTGTACTTTAATGCTAAAGCACATGCAAGAGGAAATCCTCTGGATTCAATTCCAGCAAGAACATCCACGTCATTTGATTTATAGATCTTAGAAAATTCATCTGCAATAAAGGAAATAGCTTTTGGATCTTTCAATAAGGGACTGATATCTCTAAACAAGATTCCTGGTTTTGGAAAATCAGGAAACTCTGATATTTTCTCTTTAAGATTCACACAAGCTAGGCAAAATGTGGATGTAAAAAGTATTTCTAATTTTGGTGCTGTCACTGTACAGTTATGGTTATCTCTGCTGTCTTTGTTGCATCTATAACTTTGATGGTGTATGTTCCAGCATTCAAGCTAATAGGTACTTTCCATAATGTGCTAAAGCCACCAGTACCAGTTGCAACTATGCTAAGTGATTCAACCTTGCTCTGATCTGCTCCAAATATGTCTATTATGATATTGTGAGATTGACCTGCTCCGCTACCAGTTATTGTAACAATCTGATCATTATCATATGTTGGTGGACTCCTGTCTACCCAAACTGCAAGTTCACCATCTGTTCCTGTTGTCAAAGTAATTTCTTTAGTAACATGATTTAGTCCGCTTACTGCATCCAGTACCCAAATTCCTGGCTTGGCATCACTGGGGAATTTGAACGCGTTTGATGTGAATGTCCCCTTTTTATCTGTAAACAAGTCTGCAGATTTTATTTTTGTACCGTTAGGATCCTTGAAAGTGACAGTTATGATTATGTTAGGATTAGATTCTCCTATGATTAGAATAGTTTCCCCCGCAGAAAAAGTATCGCGTACAGTTCTAAGAGTTATTGGCCCTGAACCAGTTTGTAATCCTACTGAGAATTTTTCCTCAACCTGTGCATTTCCTCTTGAAAGTACTGCGGTGTATACTCCTGGACTATAACTCGTTAAACCAAAGCTGTATTCGGCATACCCATCAGCTCCAACTGTTATGGTATCAGCAAACTTTTGTTTGTCTGAAGGATCCACTAAGACCAGACTAACTGTAGATGATGGTGGACCTGTTATGAAAATAACTGCTTGTTCTGTAGTCTTGTAGTTTATAGCACTCATTCTTGCTATAAGCTGAATTTCTGGAATTTCTCCAACTCCAACAACAAACGTTTCATGTTGATCTCCCTGAGTAGCAAATATTACGTAAGTGCCTTCTCTAGCAGAAACTTCTAATGGATATTCTAAATTTACTATTCCATTAGAACCAACTACCATATTTTTTGAATAAGCTTCCATGCCAACTGGATCTTCTATGATGATTTCTATTTCCTGATCTGGCAAAGCAGTGCCGTTGATTACGATCGTTTCACCAGGATCATATCTCTGCTTTGTTGTTGCAAGAATAATTTTTTGTGTTGTCTCTACTGCATAAGTGTGTGACACCGTACTTTTACCGTCTGTTATTGTTATGGTGTATTCGCCAAACGCGCGGTCCGCTGGGACTCTGTGTTTTATAGCATATTTTCCTAAGCTATCTGCCTTTTCTGTAAAAGATGTTAAAACTTGGCCACTAGAGTCTGATATTGAAATAGTTAATGTAGCGCCAGGTTCGGCAGTTCCCGAAATTGTTTTTTCCTCACCTCTGTAAAAGACCTTGTCTCCAGTTATTGTTAGTTCTATGTCCTGAATGCCAACTCTCTTAGAAGACTCTTCTATTCTTAGACTCATGCTTTTTTGATTCCCTGCTTGATCTTTGATGATGAAATCTGCTCTGTCTGCTTTCTGATTTTCTGGAATCTTTGTACTTAGAATGAAATTTCCATTTTCATCACTCACAAAAGAATCAATTCTATTATTGTCTATGTAAAAGTCAAGTTTCTCGCTTGGAGCAAAGCCTTCTCCTATGATACGTAAAGATGTGTCAACTTTTGGAGTAGAAGGAATTAATCTAAAAGTTGCGCCATCTAAGACTCCTGAAGATCCGTTTTGCGTGTTGCCTCCACTAGTGTTTTCTTTTGGCTGGCTAGTTGTAATCTCTCCACCAGAACCAAGTTCATCGCCTTCTTCATCATAAGCCTTCCATTTGAAGACAGGTTCTGTCTTGTCAGTTTTTATTCCAAATTTGGCAGATTGACCAGGCTTTATTGGAATGGTAGAAGTAAATGTTATTGTATCATCAGATGTCCTTTTTCCAACCCATCCTTTTTCTGTCTTAAATGACTTGAAATTTCCACCTTTGTCAATTTCCAAAACTACTGACTTGACATCAAAAATGTTTTCTTGACTGTTTTTGTATTCTACAACCGTGACATCTCCATGATTTGTAGCGTCTACTGTTACAAGTTCATCTGCTCCACGAACCTCCGGTGTTGTAAGAACAGAAAATGTACTACAAACAAGTAAAATCGCGACAAGAATACCCTTGTACAATGTAGCTGCCACACTAAAACACAATTTTACTCCAAATTAAATCTTAAGTCTCTTTTTCATTTTTTAACGGTTTGAATCGTATCAATTATGAGTAAAGTACTAATTATAGCTGATTTCAAAAACTCGAATTATTTTGTATTGATTGTTTCAGAAACAATGTTTTGGTTTTGTCTGATTCTTTCAGCAATTAATCGGTATATTGCTCTGAATTGGTCTTTGGTCTTGTCCGACAAAAAGTCTGTTTCACCTAACGCGATTTTTTGACAAATGTACCTACAAATCTCTTCTGGTTCAAATTTTTCCCATCCTAAATGCTGGTTTTCTCTCCAGATGTCACTTAGGTTATCAAGTATGCTCTTTCTTCCTTTTGACACAACATCTTCTTTTGTAAGGTTATGGTATCCTTCCTTTCTGAGTTTGATTTCATAGGTTTGGTTAACTGCATATAGGTAATCTTCATCTACTATCAAATCTTCGATTGCTTGTTTTGCCTGCCCTCCAAGTTCAAAAAATATTATCTGAACTGGCTTGAATGCGTTTGATTGTAGCATTGTAGAGATCTGTCGTGACAGCTCTGTGTTGTCAAGAAGCACGAACGTGTTGTAGCCATGATTTCTGTAGAATATGGCAAGCGGAAGAACAGAATTCTTGTTATATGCTGGAACTATGTTAAGTGGATTCATGGAAAGATTGGGATCCTTCAAGAATTTGTCAAACGCATTTAGATACATACAGTCTACCATTGTTTCTACAATAATTACTGGTCTTGAATTGGACCCGATTTCCCTGTCAGGAATTGATTCAACAAGACCTCTTGAAAGACCATACAATATTGGAACTAGTGTGGCATCGTCAGCATTCCAATAGTCGTAATATATGTGACTGAGGTGTTTTCTTTTATCTAACTCTACAACAAGCAAGTTTCCTGGCGTGTAATCAAATATCATAAAGGGTGAGTGTGTTGCATACAAAATTTGATTGGAGCCTGCAAGACCTTTTAATAAATCTGAAATTCCACGCTGTTGAGTCGGATGCAAGTTTCGCGCAGGTTCGTCAAGAAGCAGTATCGCTTCTTTTAGTTCTGATCTTTGTGTCTCTGCTGCAAAGTTTACTATGAAAGAAAATGTCCACTTGAATCCTTCTGCTCTTCGATTCAAAAGACCAGTGTTTGTAACAGTGCCGTCTCTGTGAACGTCAGAAATTACAACACTTAGTATGTTTCCAGGGTTGAATCTTAATTCTACATGAATTGGATCTCCCTTCCAAGCTGGATTGAGTCTCTCGGTTAACTTTCTACTTGAAGTGTGCAAAAGTTTTATCAGCCTAGAAGGCGTGTTTTGAACTTCCTCTAGTTTGTCAGGATCAAGCTCTGCCAAATAAAACAAGTTTTTGACAGTCTCTGTCTTGTCAAACTCTTCGATAAACTCCAACCCTTTTGGCCTTATTCCTTTTGTCTCTTTCAAAAATTCATCAAGATCAATATTGCCTAAAATCTTCTTGTAGTCTGAAAAGTAAACAAACCTTGGGTGCAGTTTTTCTTCTACAAAATTCTCAAGGGCAGAACGCTCGTTTGTTCCTATTAGTAGGCTATCATATGTATTGCCCAGATCTCGGTATATCTCCTCCCACGAAGAAATCACCTGTCTTTCTTCTGATGCTATGAGATAGATTTGATTGTTAAATTCCGCCATCATATTGTTAAAGGCATCTCTTGTTCTTGGTGCGTGACCCTCAAGAAATTTTGTATCTAACTTTATGCGTATGGGGTTTGGTATTGTTGATACAAAGTTGTGAATCTTTTCTACAAAATTCTCCCAAGAGTTTATTCTTTTGTTTGCTTCACCGCTTATTTTTACGTCTCCAAAATCATACTGTATCTTTGGATTAGTTTGGGTTCTGAAGATCTTTATTCTTTTTATATCTGATAGATTTGGAAACTTGTCTTGAATCAGCTTGGTCTCTGTTTCACTAAGATCAAAATCACCTTCAACTAATTTAATTTCTGATTTTAATTCATCTGACATTTCATCGCACAAATCAAGCTCAGAAGCTTTTGCATCCTTGTTGAGCAATGTTAAAGCTTCAAGTATTGTAGTTTTTCCACTCTCATTTCTTCCAATAAACGCAGCTAAATCTCCAACTCTTATATCGCCAGAATCATGAATACATCTAAATGCACGGACTCTGAATTTTCTCAGTCGCATCTAGCGGCTATTTGCCTATCCACGATTTAACTTATTCGCCAAAATTGTATGAGAGTGTCATGAGACTTTTTGACTAAATAGATATAAGGGAATGAAAAGTGTTAGATTACAAAATGGCAGTGCAAAACACAGCTTTGCTTGTTTTTCTATTTCCAGTTGTTATATCGGCGGCTTTTGGTACATTTGTTTTGTCAGGAGTTTTGACAGAACCAAACCGAGAGCTCAACATGTGGCCTTTTGAAATCGCTACAAAACCTCCAGTTGGAAACGAAGACATTCAGATCCAAAACCTTCTGAAACAATATTCTACTTCTACTCCTGTAGAGATTAAAGTTCTAGTCAGCAATCTAGACTTTGATTGTGGAGATCTGTATATCACAATTTACGATACTGTTGCTCCAAAAGACGTCATAGCGCAAAATGGATTCTTCAACCAGTGCTTTTCTGAAGGAAACGTGCTTCTTCCAATAGGTGACACGTTTTCTGAAAAAGTTGGCAAATCAGGAGAATATGAAATCGTGGTAGAAATGAATGATAAAGACTACGAAAAAACTGTAAGTGCCACTGCCAAGTTCAGAGTTCAATAAAACAAATACTATGTTATATATTACTTACAAACATCTAACTGAGTATCTATTATAGAGAGATCATCATGGCTAAAAAGAAAGACAAAAAACCAATCAAAAAAGATGAAGTAAAAAAATTGGTCGAGAAGAAAAAAACTCCTGAAAAAAAGCCAATTCTTGTAAAAAAATTAGTATCCGAAAAAAAATCTACTGCTCAGAAAAAACCTGCACCTGAAAAAAAATCTACTGCTCAGAAAAAACCAGTACCTGAAAAGAAACTGGTTCCTAAAAAGAAGGTAGAAGAGGAATTGGAGGAAGTGATATCTGATGAGGAAATCGAGAACTTTAAGATTGAGGGTCTTGATATGGAAAAACTCACAAACCGGGTCTGTAACATTGTTGCAGAACGTGGCGGTGAAGGAATGTTGCAAAGTGAACTGTGGAAAAAATTGAAACTGACAAGTAGAGATGGTTCAAGATTTGCTCTAAAACTTGAGAAACGAAACATCATAAAACGTGAAAAAGTTTTAGACAATGGTAGATGGACATACAAACTAAAAATATCGAGACTTCCAGTTGGTACTGCAACAATTGAGGCAGCACCATGTTTAATTTGTCCAGTTGAATCAAAATGCAGTCTTGAGGGTGAAGTTAGTCCAAGAACATGTCCGTTAATTGAACAATGGGTAATCACTGAATTTGCCAATAAGAAAACAAAGAAATGAAATTAATCGATGCGCGAAAAGACTACTATCGAAGATTAGCACACCAAGAAGGCTATCGCAGTAGAGCTGCATACAAACTAAAAGAGCTTAACAGATCATATCGAATAATAGGTCCAGGTTTTTTTGTGCTAGATCTTGGATGTTCTCCTGGTGGCTGGACACAAGTTGCCGTCGAGTTGGCTGGTAACAAAGGCAAGGTCATGGGAATAGATACTTCGTATGTTGAGGAAATTCCAAATGCGCACATCGTACGAGGAAACATTGAGGATGAATCTATAGTGGAGCTAGTCTTTTCTCACTTTGGCAGAAAAGTAAATGCGGTAATTTGTGATTTGTCGCCACAGGTAAGTGGAGTGTGGGCAGTTGATCATGCAAAACAGGTTGCGCTAAATTATTCTGCAGCAAAAATAATTGAACATGTCCTTGCATACAAGGGCAATGCTTTGTTCAAGGTGTTTGATGGAGAATATTCTAATGAGTTTAGGGATTATATTCGAAAAAAATTTACAAAAGTTCAACTAAGAAAACCAAAAGCAAGTAGAAAGACAAGCAGTGAACTTTACTTTATCTGCCTAGGCTACAGTCCTTAATTGAGTAATTGTAAGATTTCTTCTATCTTTGCATCTGTTTTAAATCCGGATGGGTTAAGACTCGTTGGACTTGCCTTGAATCCTGATCCTTGAAGTTTGTCTATTGTTTTTTCTAGTGATTTTGGTGCAGATTGCATCTTTCT
>DATIDL010000011.1:0-13727 GCA_035456305.1 Nitrosopumilaceae archaeon | reverse complement strand
ACCATCTTTATGTCTGACAAGAGTGTCGTCATAAACTATTTCTATATTCATGTAATCTGTAGGACCTGGAACAAATGTGACTGCTGGTTCTTCAAGGGTTGGATTTTTGCTTGAGATTTGATCAAATTTGATCTTAAATGGAATATCTTTGAGTGGGTTTGCAACTGGTAATGTGTATGACTCTGATATGATTTTGTTTCCGTCTTGAATCCTGAGTTCTATGGTTGGAACTATTGGGTAGCTCTCTGAATTTTTTACAGCCCCAATAACCGTATAAATGCCATCCTCGTCAAAATACGAACTAAATTCATTTTCAGGAATCCAGACTTCTGCATTAGCATACTGTACCATCAAAACTAATACAAAAACAACAAAACTTGCTTGTATGATGACACTGTATTTCATGAAGACAACAGGTAAGAACAGTTTGCCGAATTTTAATGTAGAGGACGTTTTCTATACTGAAATCAAACTAGTTTTTTTAATACTTCTAGCGCACCGCTAAAGTCACTAGGTGAACTAACAAGAACATTTTCCGCAATCTTATTTACTTTGTTTATGAAGCCAACAACATCATTGCTATAACTTGACCAATCAAGATTTAACATCTTTGCAGATTTTGAATTCTTTTCTGAAGACAATAAAACACATGGAATTATTTTGAATCCCTGTGGTTTTAATTTGTCCACTATTCTTGTTACCTGATCTACTGAACTGATAACCTGAGTTACAAATCCTTTTGGTTGCGCCTCGATTTTTTTGTGAATTTTATCAAAATCTGGATTGCTGGGAAGTGAAAGATAAAGATCAATTTTTTTCCCAAATCCTTGTTCATTGAATTGTTTTACAACTTCACTTGGTACAAGCTTGGAATCTTGTGGTCCAGCTGGTGGCTTGTCACCTTTTAAAACAAGGACGCCATTTAGATCAAGCAAAATAGCATCACAAATAGTTTGAGTAACGGCAGTGAGATTTCTGTCTCTTACGCGTATGCTGGCAGAAATTTTGATTTTTTTGTTGGAATTTCTAATAAAAGTCCCAACTGTAATAGGAGAAATCCTTGGTATGCCAAGCACAGAATCAGTCACATGAATGCTATTGCAGACCTTGCCAATCTTCAAAGATCTTTCCTTTAGCTTGTTTACAGAGTCCTGCAGCTCATTATGAGATAGTACTGTATCCTGTATGACCTTGGGCGGATTCAGTTCATATGTGATTGTCATAGGAGATTTTCTAGATTACCTGATTATAACCTTTGAATACGAACAAATGATTCTCAAAGCAAAAGAAATTAAGTCAATTAAAACCAGTCAAAATCTGTCTTGAATAAAGATCATTTCCTTGATGCACTAAAAAATAAAATATTGCTTTTTGATGGAGCAATGGGTACAGAGATTCAAAAATTGAACCCAAAGCCAGAAGATTTTCCCGACGGAAAAGATGGATTCAACGACGGTCTTTCTTTTACTAAACCTGAATGGATAAAGAAAATTCATCGTAACTATTTAGAAGCTGGTGCTGATTGCATAGAAACCAACACGTTTGGTTCAAACAAATTGAAACTGGATGAGTATGGATATGGAGATCAAACTGTAGAGTTTAACAAGAAAATTGCTCAGCTTGCAGTTGATGTTTGCAAAGAATTTACAGACAAACCAAGATATGTTATTGGCAGTATGGGTCCTACTGGATACTTGCCAAGCTCAAACGATCCCTCGCTTGGACAAATTCCTCTTGAAGAAATAAAAAATGCATATGAATTACAGGCAGAAGGTCTGATACTTGGAGGCGTTGATGCATTGCTGATTGAAACAAGCCAAGACATTTTAGAAGTCAAACTTGCCATCGAAGCTTCACACATAGCTATGAAAAAAACAGGCAAGACGGTGCCAATTATTGCAAATGTGACCCTAGATCAGTATGGTAAAATGTTGCTTGGAACAAATGTTCAAGCTGCATATACTGCAGTATCTGACATGGGAATAGATGCATTTGGATTAAACTGTTCTACTGGCCCAATGGAGATGACATCAAGTGTACAGTGGCTAAATGAGCAAAATGATCTACCATTGCTTGTTGTGCCAAATGCAGGAATGCCTGAAAATCAGGGAGGCAAAGCTGTATACAAAATGACACCAGAAGACATGGCAAAAGCTCTCAAGGACTTTGTTATGGCATACCCTAAGGTTAGAATAATTGGAGGATGTTGTGGTACAAACCCATCACATATCTCGCTTCTCAGAAAAGTTATTGATCAAAAAGTCTGAGAAGACAACGCTAAGTATTTAGAAAAAATAACTCCAAATCAAGTTGTTGAAAATTCCACGAGTGAGTTCTGCACTAAAAGCAGTTGAGCTGCGTCAAGTCCCAGCCCCGCTTATAATCGGAGAACGATTAAACACTCAGGGTTCAAAGAAAGCAAAAGAATCTGTACTGAATAATAATTTTGAAGAGCTGCTAAATCTTGCCAAGGCCCAAGTCGAAGATGGTGCACATTGTCTTGATGTGTGTGTGGCAACAACAGAACGCTCTGACGAACTAGAATTTATGAAAAAACTTGTCAAGCTGTTGAGCTTGGAAATTGATGCTCCTCTTGTAATTGATTCTACTGAATCTAAAGTAATATCTGCCGCACTTGAACAAATTCCTGGAAAACCAATAATAAATTCCATAAATTTGGAAGGTGATGGAAATCGATTTCATTCATTGGCTCCATTGATGGCAAAATACGGTGTTCCTGCAATCGCAATGTGTATTGGTCCAAAAGGAATGGCAAAGACCCCTCAAGAAAAACTCGAGACTGCTGAATTACTTTATGAAACAGGAAAAAAATATGGACTTAAAGAAGAACAATTCATCTTTGATGCACTGACCTTTACCCTTGCAACAGGAGAATCAGAATTCCAAGATGCTGGAAAAAATACTATAGAAGGAATACGTTTAATCAAACAAAGATTTCCAAACTCCTTTACTACTCTTGGATTAAGCAACATAAGCTTCGGATTGGCACCTAATGCACGTAAGGTGCTAAACGCAGTGTTTCTGTATCATGCAGTAAAAGTTGGGCTTGATACTGTTATAATAAATCCAAAGGATGTGATTCCGTATTCTGAAATTAATGAAAAAGAGAAAAAACTTGCAGAAGATTTAATTTTTAACAGCCATCCAAACGCACTTGCAGAACTAATAACATATTTTGAAAGCACAAAGAGCACTACCGTTGCTACAAAAAAAACAGAAATAGATCCTGCTTGGAGTGCTGGAAAAAGATCTAACTTTAGGATTGTCAACAGAATAAAGGATGGAATTGAAAATGATGTTGTTAGAGCTATTGCTGAAAAGATTCCACAGAAACCGCAATTGATAGAAAAAAATGGCTCTTTGGCAATCCAAGCCCAAAAAGAAATTACTCATGATGCAGCAATCCAAACACTCAACGAAGACCTGCTTCCTGCAATGAAGGAAGTGGGAGACAAGTTTGGAGCAGGAGAACTAATCTTGCCTTTTGTGCTAAAATCCGCAGAATGCATGAAGGCTGCAGTAGGCGAGCTTGAAAAATATCTTCTAAAAGAAGAAGGGACAAGCAAAGGTAAACTTGTTTTGGGAACAGTATACGGTGATGTTCACGATATAGGAAAGAATCTGGTAAAAACTATTTTTGAAAATAACGGTTACACTGTATATGACTTGGGAAAGCAAGTCCCACTGCAAAAATTCTTGGAAAAAATTGATGAAGTAAAACCCAATGCCATTGGACTGTCTGCACTTCTAGTATCTACATCAAAACAGATGCAGTATTTTGTAGAGCATGCCAGAAAAACTGGCATGCATATGCCAATACTCTGTGGTGGTGCTGCCATCAACAGTAATTACATCAACAGAATTTCAAAAGAAGGTGGAATATACAAGTCAGGTGTGTTTTACTGCAAGACGATGTTTGAGGGACTCAAAACCATGGACAAACTTGTTTCAGATGAAAAAGAACAGTTTGTTCAAGAATGGGAAAAAAGGTTGGAAAAATGGCAGGAAAGAGCTGTAACCCAAATCGAACCAGAAAACATTCCTCATAGCGGAATAAAACCTGTTGTAGCTCCTGTCCCACCCAGTGTTAACAAACCAATTAGACTGGATCCTGTACACATTGATCTTAAAGAAGTATGGGAACTGATTGATAAAAAATCGCTTTTTGTTTTATCTTGGGGATTGCGTGGAGAGTCAGCTAAAGATTCTCAGAAAGAACACGAAAAATTATTTGAAGAATGGAAAGAGCGAATAATCAAAGAAGATCTTTTTGAACCACATGCAGTATACGGCTACTACAAGTGTCATAACACGGGTGGAAAGCTGGTAGTTGATCATCCTAATGGGGAACAACTAGTGTTTGATTTTCCAAGATCTTCAAAAGAAAAACATCTGTGTCTTACGGACTATTTTGGAGAAAATGACATAGTTGCATTCCAGTCAGTTACTGTTGGAAACAAGGTATCTGAAATCATAGAAAAATGGAATAAAGAGGATAGATACACTGACGCGTATTATTTGCATGGACTTGCTGTAGAGACTGCTGAAGCAATGGCTGAATGGATTAATCGGAAAATACGGTACGAATTAAAAATTGGAGAAAAAAGAGGATTACGATACAGCTGGGGGTATCCCAGCTGTCCAGATGTTTCTCAACATCGTTTGGTATGGAAATTGCTAGAGCCAGAAAAATCAGGCATGACCTTAACGGATGCTGGTCAAATTGTTCCAGAACAATCTACGGCAGCAATAGTTGTACATCACCCCGAAGCGGAATATTTTACAATTTGACTAGTGTCTCATTATAGAAATAACGATAACAATCAATAACCATTTCAACAAATAATATCTTGTAAATTGAAAAAAGAAGAGATTCAAAAAGCACTATCCAGTGAAATCATGCCAGAACCAAAACGAACTGGAAATGCAAAACTTGCTGCAGTACTAGTAGTAATTCACGGACAAGAACCAACAATAATCATGACAGAAAGACCAAAAACAATGACTCTGCACGCTGGTGAGATCTCTTTTCCTGGTGGAACATGGAAACAAAACGATGACGATCTACTAACAACAGCTTTACGAGAAACCAGAGAAGAGATTTCTCTTGGCATATCTAGAGATCAAGTAATAGGACAGCTTAAACCTGTTACAACTCTGAATTCTGGTTTTACAATAACTCCCTTTATTGCCATTACTCCAAAAATAACAAATCTTGTACCGAATCATGAGATCGAGGAGATTCTTAACATTCCATTGTTTTCACTTCTCAAAACCATGACTCATGATCCAGATCCTACACATCAATCCATACAAGAGATGTACACTTTCACATACCAAGACAAACTCATCTGGGGTGCGTCTGCAAGAATACTAAAACAAATGGCATCTCTTTTATTGGAAAAATAATTGTTTAGTGTATCCAAGTGTTTGACGTGTAACGATTTGCATGTCTGAGATTCATTTAAAAAGAGCTTTAGAAGCCTTCCATTTTATGGCTGCCCACAAGTCAACTCCTAGAAAGATTAGACTGATGAAAAAGCTGAAGCAGAATTCTTCTGTCCCAGCATGGGTTATAATCAAGACAAAAAGATCAGTTAGAACAAATCCAAAGAGGAGACAGTGGAGAAGAACAGACGTGAGGGTTGGATAAATTGTCCCAAGAACAAATTGAGCGTGTTTATACAATAAACCTTGGAAAGGTTTTGCTTTCTCCAAATAATCAAAGAGCAAAACGTGCAATTAACATGATAAGAGAATTTGCAGTAAGACACATGAAGTCTGAAGACATAAAGATTGAAGAAGATGTTAGCCACTTGGTGTGGGCTAGAGGAATAAGACATCCTCCAAGAAAGATTAGAGTAAAACTGACTAAAGATGACGATGGTACTGTTTTGATTTCAAAATATGAAGAAGAAACGAAAGCCAAGAAAGAAGTTGTCGAAGAAAAACCAAAACCAAGTGAGAAGAAAATAGAGGAAAAGCCTACTGTAGAAAAGGCAGAGCCAAAATCTGAAAACCAAAAACCAGAAGCAAAAGAAGTAAAAACAAAAACAGAATCAAAACCTGAGAAACCAAAGAAAGAAGTAAAATCTGAAAAGAAATCTAAAGAAAAATCAGCAAAACCAAAGAAGAAATAATTATTCTAACTGCTTCAAGTCAAGATCTAATTTTATACTACAATCAGGTTCGTCCCAATCTATAGTATTTTGTTTTGAAATTATTCCTAGTGGATCATACTTGTCAAATCTTGTTTCTCCGTCTATTGATGTCAACAAAATTACTTTGGATCTTTCAGCAGCTACCACAGAAAGACTAACACGTGTGCTGTCATCATTGAAAATTCCGCTGATGGTGTTTACCATGGAGTTCAAAACTCCTACTGAAACTTTGTTTCCGCCCATTACATACAACATTGCGCTCTTGACACTGTTTGGTGGTGCATCTTCATACAGCATTTTTATTGAATCTCTAAGTGATGTTTGCACGTCTGATACGTCCTTACTAGTAGAGAGTATGTTTGTCTCCAGTGGCAGTGAAGAAGATTTTAACGAAGAAACAACCTCGAGAAGCGCTGCATTTGTTATCATATTACATGACTCTGGAGTAAGGTCTGGATTGCTATCAAGTAATGCGTCATTATCTACTATTACCGTACAGTCGGAATTTACCTTTAGCCTCTTTAGAGAAATACCAGAAAAGAAAATTCTGTCTTTTTCAAACTTGAATGGCATGATTCCAAACGAAAGTACGTTTTTTCCAAGCTCTTTGCCTATCTGGGAAACAACCGGAGCCAAGGCTGCGCCTGACTTGCCTGCCAAATTTGCTATTATTACTACTGTGGAATAATTGGAAAATTTCTCTCTAAGGATATCTTGTGCACCAAATGAAATTCCTCTTATGAGATATGCTGATGGGTTAAGGACAGGATTCGTATTTATGAGGACTTTAGAACCATCTCCCTCCAAGTCCTTGACATCCTGACTAATCAAAAGGCATTCTGAATTTAGACTTGATTTGGCTTTTACTGCTAATTTGCATCCTGCGCCTCCAACACCGACAATAAGAATTGGTTCTTTCATTTCAAACTCCATAACTCCTTTTGCTTCCCGTATAGGTTAAAAAACTTTGTTGATTAGTTTTGATCCCAGCTTGGATCTAAAAACTTTTAGCTTAAAGTTTTGCCCCAAAGTCCATGTTGAGTAGCTTTGATGATCTCAACTTTGATCTTTTGTCCTAGTTTTACTGGCTCCTCAATGACTATCGGTTTGTAGGCAAAATTTCTGCCTTTGACTGTGCCGTCAGAGCTCTCATCGAACAGAACTTCGCCTTGCCATCCAAGCCATTCTTCATTTCTCTCTCGTTCTATCTTTTTTGTCAATTCAAAGACAACCTTGCTTCTACGTTTTACTTCTGATATCTCAAGTTGGTTCATTTTAGCAGCTTTAGTACCAGGCCTTGCACTATATCTTGAGAGGTTTATGATGTCAGGTCTTGTCTCTTTTATCAAATCCACGGTCTGTGCAAAATCTTCTTCCGTTTCTGAAGGAAAACCTACTATAATATCAGTAGAAACTGTAAATTTTCCAAATTTTCTTCTGAATTTCTCATTGGCGTCTCTCAAAACTTTGGCAGTATGACCACGTCTCATGTCTTTTAGTATTTTGTTGCTTCCGCTCTGAACAGGTATGTGAAGGAATTTGAAGACTTTGTTGCTTTCAAAAGACCGTAACAATCCGTCACGAATTCTGGGCATGTACATGGGATTCATCATCCCTACACGAATCATAAAATCTTGTTCAATCTCGCCTATGGCATTTACTAGTCCTGGTAGGTCTGTTCCTATGTCTAACCCATAACAGCCGTTATCCGTAGACGAAAGCCAAATCTCTTTACACCCATCTTTAATGTCTTGCTTCACCTGACGCACTATGTCCCCAAGTCTATAGCTATGCAAGTCTCCCTTGGAAAGTTTAGTCTGGCAAAAAGTACATTCGCTCATACATCCGCTTGCGATCTCAATTATGCCTACAACTGGGTTCAATCTGACTTTTGGTAATCCTACTTTGATCAAGTCAGAATCTTCCAACTCGATTTTTCTTTTTCCCTTTAATGTGGAATTTATGACATCAAGAGTTTTTCCCAACGCATTTGGTCCTAACATGCTTGCGTTAGAACCGAATTTTTCAACCGTAAGTCTCTCAGCTTTTGGCAGACAACCTGCAACAATAAGTGGTTTGGATTTTAGTTTTTTTATTCTATTTACCATCTTGTCTGCAGTTGCATCCTTGACAGAACAGGTTACAATGAGATTTAAATCAGAATCTGATGAGTTTTGTGCAAGTGTATGACCGCCATTTATAATTAAACCTGAAATCATTTCAGAATCTGCAAAGCTTGCAGAGCACCCGTAAGCTTCAACCCAGATCTTTGCCATCTTATCCCAACAACGTCTTTACTTCTTTTTCACTCAAGAGTCCTTTTGAAATGACAAGCTGTCTGATCGTCTTACCTGTTTTCAGGGATTCTTTGTATAATTCGGCAGATGTTTGATATCCAAGCTTTGGAGCTAGCAAAGTAACTATTACGGGACTATTTTCTATGTATTGATTTAACTTTCGTTTATTTGCAGACAAACCATTTATCAAATTACGAGAAAATATTGGAACAAAGTTTCTCAACATATCTGTTGATTCTAAAACACACTTTACCATTACAGGGAGCATAACATTAAGTTCAAACTGTCCTGCTTGGGCTGCAAGTGCTACTGCTGTGTCATTTCCAATTATATTAAAACAAATCATGTTCATGCACTCTGCAAGTGATGGATTCACTTTACCTGGCATAATTGATGAGCCTGCATGGACAGCAGGTATGCCAAGTTCTGAAAGTCCTGCTACGGGACCGGATGCCATCAGTCTAATATCGTTTGATATCTTTCCTATCTCTAGTGCCAGATTTCTAAGTGCAGAAGATAGGTTTGCTACCGCAAACTTGCTTTGTAAAGAATACTGCATGTCTTGTTGGGGTTTGAGCTGAAGTTTTGAGATTCGACCAAGTTCTGATATTACAATATTTCTATACCCTTTTGGTGTATTTGCTCCTGTACCTACAGCAGTGCCACCCAGTGCAACAAATTCTAGTTCCTTTCTTGCAGCGACTACTGCGTCCCGAGCTTTTGCGATAGCTGTAGAATACGCTGCAAATTCTTTTCCAAGACTTACTGGAAGTGCATCCATCAAATGGGTTCTTCCAATTTTCTGAAAACCTGAAAACTCTTTAGCTTTTTTATTTAATGATCTTATCAATTCATCAAGTGCTGGAATGACTTGTTTGAGATTAAACAAAATGGAAACATGCATTGCAGTTGGAAAAGTATCGTTGCTTGACTGTGACATGTTGACATGATCATTTGGATGAATTATGTTGTATTTTCCTTTTTTATGTCCTAAAATTTCTAAAGCTACGTTTGCAATTACCTCATTTGTATTCATATTCAATGCGGTTCCTGCTCCAGAGTTTATTGCTTCTACAACAAACTGATCAAGAAACTTGCCTGACAAAATAACATCACACGCCTTAACAATTGCATTTCCTCGTTTTTTATCAAGTGCGCGAGTCTTCATGTTTGCAACTGCAGCAGATCTCTTGATCATGACAAATGCCATGATTAGATAGAGGTGACTTGGTTGGCCTGTTACGTGATATTGCTGAATTGCTCTTGCAGTAAATGCTCCATAGTACGCATCTTCTGGAATTTTTACTTCACCCAAAGAATCTTGATCTATTCTAAACTTCACATGCAAGCTAGACTTTATTTTCCTAATATTCATTCGCTTTTAAAAAAATATAAAATTTAATCTTAAATTTTTTATTTTTTCAACTATATTTCAGAATTTCCTACAATAGATTAATATACTGAAAATAATCGATCCGAGTCGATGAACAAGCGTTACAGTATGCTATCTATCGCTGCAGTAGCAGTGATAGCCGCAACGTTGTTCGGAAGCACGTATACCCAGCCACAAACGACTGGAAGTGCACTGTCTGTTTCAAAGACAGATGCAGATGTAATGCAGAAAATCCATGACATGGGCGGACTAGAGCTAATAATGCCACAAGCATTTGCTCAAGTCGACTGTGCTAACATGGAAGATGGCCGAAATGTAGTTGAATTCAACATAACTGGAGAAAGTGCAGACTTGCCAATTATGGGTGGAGGTACATACAAGGCAATGACCTTCAGTGGTCAGATACCAGGACCAACACTCAGAGTCACACAAGGTGACATTGTTAAGATGACACTTTCAATTCCAGAAGGAGAACCAACTCCACACGGTAACGATATGCATGCATCACAGATGTCTGCAGGAAACTTTGGTAAAGTTCTACCAGGAACATCCAAGACATACTGCTATGTTGCACAAGTACCTGGTACTTTCAAGTACCACTGCTCTGGTGTCGATGTAGCAGCAATGGATCAACACGTCTTATCCGGCATGTACGGTATGACAATCGTTGACCCACTCGATGGATACAAGAAACTCATGGTAGAATCAACCGCGGTTGAAGGCGGCGATGTAGTAAAAGACAGGATAATGTATCCTGCCGATGCTTTAGAATTCCAGCTACAGTACAATCAATTGTACTTGACTGAGGATGGAAGCTACGACATGAATGCCATGATGCAGCATCACCACACTCTAGCAGTAGTCAACGGAATGTCATTTGGTTATGTTCCAAACGAGACTCATAACGAATTGATAAACGGTGCAAAAGGTAAAAACATCTTTGTTGCACAGCCGTGGAACTCTGCAGAATTAGGACAATACCAATCTCAAGTCCTATTTGTACCAACTGGTGTTCACACAAGATGGTTTGTTGAAAACCAGGGCAATGAGCCAGTTTACTTCCACATTGTGGGAGAAATAATTGACAGAGTTACCCAAGCAAACAGGGTACAAGCACAAGGAACAGAGACATGGTTAATTGGCGGATCACAAGGAGCAATAATGGATGTTGTCTTTGACAACCCAGGAGTTTACGTAGTAGTAAACCATGACTATGCACAAATCTTTAGCGGAACCGCATCAGTAATTGTTGCAGGAAATCCATTCGGACTAGAGGTTGGCGACGTAGATTCATTAGCTGAAGTTTTGGGCAATCCAAGCGATGCAGTTCCTCCATCAGGAATGAACACAATGGAACACCCGAAGCAGAACTTGCATGGTCTATACACTGATGCACGTGCTGACGAATTAAAATCTGAATTAGGAATCTAAATCCCTAATATTCCCTTTTTTGTTTTTTTATGTTGCACAATGATTATATTCTGTGCATAGTGGTTCATTCTCATGAGTTTTAATCAATCGGTTCTGATCTGTGATCAAGTTGCACCCATTCTAAACGAGATACTGCAAAAAAATGGATTAAAAATAACATACGAGCCTGAAATTACTCCTGAACAAATAAAAGAAAAAATTTCAAATTTCAATATTGTAATAGTTAGAAGCAGGACCAAGATCACAAAAGAAATGATCGAAAAGGCTACACAGTGTAAAATAATAGCTAGGGTGGGTGTTGGTCTTGACAATATTGACATTAGTGCCGCAAAAGCAAAAGGAATCCGAGTGATCAATGCAGTTGAAGGCGCAATGAATGCTGTAGCGGAGTTAGTTTTAGGTTTGATGCTGTCGCTTGCACGCGAAATCCCAAGAGCAGACAGGGAAATACGCAATGGAAACTGGTTGAAAAAAGAATTGATGGGAACAGAGCTCTCTGGTAAATATTTAGGAATTGTTGGTTTAGGCAACATCGGGAAACGATTGGCCAAACATGCAAGGGCTCTTAACATGAACATTATTGGATATGATGTAATTCCAATTCCAGATGATTTTTCACGAGAAGTAGGTCTTGTAAAGACTGATCTGGATACTTTGCTTTCAAGTGCAGACTATGTGTCATTTCATGTGCCGTTTACAAATGAGACGCATCATCTTGTAAATTCACAAAGAATCAACAAAATGAAAAAAACTGCTTACATAATCAATACTTCAAGAGGAGAAATAATAGATGAAGACGCTCTTTATGATGCACTAAAAAATGGCAAAATTGCAGGAGCTGCATTAGACGTGTTTGAAAAAGAACCTGCTACTGGTAACAAACTTGCATCACTTCCAAATGTCATCTGTACTCCGCATATAGGTGCTCAGACAAAAGAGGCCCAAAGCTTATCTGCAAATGTTATAGGAGAAAAAATAATAATGATCTTGCGTGGTGTAATCTGATTGAAAAATTTAAAATTATTGATGCCATTTCTTGCCTTACTTAGTTTCTCTCCGATTCTGACATATGCTGAACAACAGACAATATCTGTAGATTTTGGAAAATTATATGAAATTACTTATGATGCAAAAGATGTAACTGTTTCTGAGGTAGAGCCTAACGTTGATGAGATTGAGCTTATTTTCCATGTGGATGTTACAAGTCCCATTGCAACATTAGAGTTAACAATTCCAAGAGACTTGCTTGATTCTAAAGAAAATGGTGACGACATCGATTTCTTCATAATTGCTGACGGTGAGCTTATTACATTTTCAGAAAAAGAATCCACAGAAACCACTAGGACTCTCTTCATTCAACTATCTCCTGGTACAAACGAAGTAGAGGTGTTTGGAACTCATCTGGCAGAAAAAACTTTTGAAGATGAAAGCGCCGTACCTGATGAAGACCAACCACAGATAGAAGAAACAGAGAGTGAATCCGATGAACAGCCTACAGAAGAAACTGTGCCAGAAACAACTGAAGAATCCATGGAAAGTCCTACTGAAACTACAGAAAAAGAACCTGAACAACAAACTACTGGCTCCACTATTCTAAAACTTCCAGCATGGTCAATGGACATAAGCAAAAGACAGATGACCGAATTTTCAGTAGCTGCAGGGCTGTTCTTGTTTCTTGCCATTGTAATTGCGGCTGTAAAAGGATCAAGATCTAAACAATAGATTTGTTACATCATATCTCCTCTTTCTCTAAATTAGATTTTCAAAAGAACGTCTGGTACAGATATTAAGGGGAATTTGGTAGTGCCGAATATGATTAGCCATCAAGATCAAGTTTGGCTTAAAATGTGGCAAGAAAATTCGCCAGAGTTAAGAGCAAAAGCAATAGAGTGGAGAAAGCAAAATGCTCTTACAAGAATAGAAAGGCCAAGCAGAATCCAAAAGGCTAGGAGACTAGGATACAAAGCAAAACAGGGTATCGTAGTAGTGCGAATGCGTGTTGGAAAAGGCAACATGCGTAAAAAAAGACCTGTTGCTGGAAGAAGACCTAAACATCTTGGTGTCACAAGAATAAAACCAGATGTTGGAATGAAACAAGTAGCAGAGCGCAGAGTGTTAGAAAGATTTCCTAACATGAAACTTCTCGGTTCGTACTTTCTCTATAAGGACGGAATGTACTTGTGGTATGAAGTAATTATGGCAGATCCATCACATCCAAGAATCTTTAAAGATAAAGAGATGCGTGGAAAGATTGCCGGTCTTAAAAATTGAAGATACTAAATTTTTTAATTTTCGTAACTATAGTTATAATGTTTTTGCCACCAGCATTTGGAGCCATTTCAGATAAAACAGGTCTGAAAAAGGATTTTGTTATTGAAACTGGTGGGTATGATTTTGAAGTGGAAACAGTAGCAAATTTTGAAA
>DATIDL010000010.1:0-3982 GCA_035456305.1 Nitrosopumilaceae archaeon | reverse complement strand
CATTTTTCTAAATTTTGTTATATTCTCTTCTGATTTTTTGTAAATAGATGACACAAGTTCTGGCGTGCTTTCTATTTTCATAACTACTATTGATCAGAGCTTGAATTTAATATAAATCGTCCTAGACAGTTTACAGAATTTCTTAACATGTCAAGTACGATTATTGATTTTCTCGAACTAGGTTTATGAAGTATTTGTGCAGTGACAGATCTCCTGTCAATTCTGGATGAAACGAAGTTCCAAGTATTTTTCCTTGCTTTACTGCAATAATTTTTTCATTGAATTTTGATATCACTTCAACGCTTTTTCCAGTTTCCGTTATCGATGGAGCTCTAATAAACACCCCATGGAACTTTGGAATCCCAATCTTATCCATTGATATTTCAGATTCAAATGAATCACGTTGTCTTCCAAAGGTATTCCTTTCTACTCTTACATCTAAAAGATCCAACAGAGGTTGGTCCATTTCACCAACCACTCTATCTTTTGCCTTTTTTGAGAGCAATATCATGCCTGCACAGATTCCAAATACTGGCATGCCAGAAGAAATTTTTTCTTTTATCTGTTTTAGTGAACCGTTGACAAGCGAGAGTTGACCTATTACAGTGCTTTCCCCTCCAGGAATTATCAAACCGTCAAGATCAGCAATTTGTTCAGGAAGTTTTATTTCATTTACGATTCCTTCTATTCCAAGCTCTTCTAGCGCCATTTTTGTTGCCATGATGTTTTCTGCAACATCTCCTTGAACTGCGAGAACTCCTATGTTTAATCCACTCATGCCGTGCTTCCGCGTTCTTGCATTCGTAATTCAAGATTTTTGGTATCAAGCCCAAGCATTGATTGCCTTTCATCTATCATTTTCTGAGCTTCTTTGACCTTGTCAGGATCTTCCCAGAAAGTTGTTGCAAGTACTATTGCCTGTGCTCTTTCCTTTGCATCCTCTGCCTTGAATATTCCAGAGCCAACAAAAATTCCATCACAACCAAGAGTCATAAGATATGCAGCATCTGCTGGCGTAGATATACCACCAGCCGCAAAATTAACAACTGGTAGTCTTCCAAGACTCGCAGTTTCTTCTACTAGAGAATAAGAAACCTTCAGTTCTCTTGCCATGCGGATAAGATCCTGCTGATCTCCTGAGTCATAAATTGATTTTATTTTTCGTAATTCGTCATTTACATTTTTAATATGGGTCACTGCTTCTGCAACATTTCCTGTTCCTGGTTCTCCTTTTGTTCGTATCATAGCTGCGCCCTCTTCTATTCTGCGAAGTGCTTCTCCAAGACTTCGTGCGCCATTTACAAATGGTGTTGTAAAATCCCATTTCCATATATGGTGTAATTCATCTGCCGGAGTAAGTACTTCGGATTCGTCAATCATGTCGACATTAGTTTCTTGCAAAACCATTGCTTCATAGACATGTCCTATTCTGCATTTTGCCATGACAGGAATTGTTACTGAATCCATGATTTCTTGAATAATTCTGATGCTTGCAGTTCTTGCAACACCACCTGCTTTTCTTACATCAGATGGCAATTTGTCCAATACCATTACAGAAACAGCCCCAGCATCTTCAGCTATCTGAGCTTGCTCAACAGTTGTAACATCCATTACAACTCCATTTTTCAGCATGTGAGCTAATCCACGTTTTAGTGTGGATGTTCCACGCTTGATAGAGTAAGATTCTATCTTCTCATTTATTGTTCCTTTTGAATCGGGAATATCGCCTGAAAGTGGAATCATGTTTGATGATGATTACGAGTGATATTTATTCCATTATTTCTGCAATTATACTGTCAAGTTCTAATTGCACTTGAATAACAAGCGGAGGAATGAAGTCTTCAGTTGCATTTTGTTCTGCCCACTGAATATTACGCGATTTACCGTTTAGTGTAACCTTTATTCCATATTTATCAAATTCATCAGCGTCATTTTTTATTGCAAAAGAGTCTTTTGGGATTTGCATAAAACCTGTTTCTTTTATCAATGCAGTAAGTTTCTTTAGTTTGGATTTTTCTAGTGTTGATTTTACATCAGGCTCTGGATATCCATTCTTTGTTACGCTGTACACAACTTTACCGTCATTTTCAATTGCAAGAAGCTCAGTCTCTTGTGCACCTAATCTTTCTGTGACTCCAAATGTCACTCTCTTGAGGTACTGTTTACTATATTCTACTGTGAGCACGTCGTTTGAATCCACTGCAGTTATTGGAATTTCAGGTTGGGTTATTTGTGGAATTACAATAAAAATAGCGACAAGAACTGGAATGGCTCCAAGTAAAAGCAATAAAAGTCGAGTCATTTCAATTTGTAAAAATCTGTAACCTATGGTTTAACAGATTGTTTGAATCTAGACATGGTAAAATAAATTTTTTAGATGTATTTTTCATACTTGTCTTAACGTAATTATCTTAAAGGCAAATAAATCTTCGACACTTAAGTAAATTAAAATTCTAGTGTATTCATCTCCTTGCGTGGGGTCGTAGCCTAGCCAGGCATGGCGACAGGATAGATCACATGATCACCGCTAAGGGCTCCAGTGGTTCAACACGCTTCACTGACGAAAGGATGATGTACAGTTTGGAGCTGTAGTGACCCGTGTGTCACCGGTTCAACTCCGGTCGGCCCCACCATTTTGATCCATAATTTAGCGAACAGTTATAAGCAAAAAGCCACTTAAACAAAATCTGCATGGTTACGAAATTTAAATTTGTTATTAATCATAATTTTGGAGAAATTCTGAATTGAGTCGTAGCAATTTCCCAAGTTTTGGTGCGTCAAAAACAGGAACTTATGTTTCTGCACTGAAAAACTACAACCTGCCTCATTTCATTCTTGAAAAAGTTGCTCTGGATTGTGAATCGGATTTAATCAAAAAGGGCAGAATTGAAGATCGTCTGCAAAGCATGAACGACTCTGCTCTTGAACTGCTTCACAGAGTTTTTGTTGATTGTGAAGAAGATACTGCTGGCATGTATGCCAATTATCGTTTTTGTGCCTATATCTCAAGCATGTTCCACAAGTGCGAAATTTTGCTTAATGAAAAAATCCAAGGTGCTTCAGGTAAAGCCCACAAAGTACCAGTCGCCGTAAAAAATAACGGCATGTACATTGCAATAGGGTTTAACAAGTCAACAGGCGGTCCAATATCCAAAAAAGAAGCAATCAAGTTTTATGAAATTATTGACGACATCAAAAAAGGAGAACATGGAAACCTCCTTACAGACGGTATTTATGGTTCCTCAGTAGGTTTTGAAGGCGAAGCGCTTGTCAATCTTGAAAAATTAAGCAAATTACGTAAAAAAGATCCAGAAAACAAGATAGAATTCAAGACAGCAAGCTTCGAAAACAGAATATATTCAGTTACAAAGTGTTAAGGCCTATTTTGCCTTTTTAATGCAGAATTTATCGTGCACTGCTTTTTCAATGTTTAAGGTAGTTTCATTTTCGTGAAACATCCTCTTACCGCAATCAGGACAGATTATTTCAGGCATGAAAAAAATCCATACAGACCTACTTATAGGCTTTTACAGCCATTTGATTCCGGCAATCTCATAATACTTTTCTTTTGCACGCGAATGTCTAGGTCTTACATGCAACACCGCATTACAACAAGGACATTTTGATCCTATCCATCTAATATACACACCACAAACACTGCACCTTTTTTGTCCATCAGTATAATGAAAGATCGTTTTTCCAAGTGAACGTTTGAAAGTAGTTTTACATTCTCCTTTACAGCTTAACATGAACTAAATTACAAATTTTAAGATTAAAAGAGACTGGTGATTTTACTATAACCGAAATTCTGATGCATCGATTGTTGAAAATACCGACGGTTTTTCCGTCTTTGCAAAATCTTTATCATAATGCTCGAATGGCAATGCTGCAAAAAGATGCTTGGTCCATATATCATGAATCAATTCAACGTATCTTTTGTCACCAGCTTGTCTGAGAAATTCATGAGACAGTTCATGGGATA
>DATIDL010000009.1:0-7460 GCA_035456305.1 Nitrosopumilaceae archaeon | reverse complement strand
TCCTGTGTATCATTGCAGAAGACAAGGCTGCAATTCCTGCTACTCGAAGATCTTTCTTGCCTGTCTGATTTAGAATTTTGATTAGCAGCTCCAAGATTCGTATTATATCAATTGCCCAGACGTCTTTTTTTGATATGTCTATGGGATTAAAGAGCACATTGATTGGAGGCTGCGAAATGCCGGTACCAGAATTTTCTTCGCTCACTATTCTAAAAATCATTTTTTGTTTATAATATCTAACCGCTCTACTTTTTTCCAAGAGCTGGTCAATTAAGGATGATTTGATCTAATCAATTCTACGCGGATTTTATATGCAAAAAAATCCTAGTTTTATCAGATGGAACAAATAAACGCGTCATGTCCAAGATGCAACAGTGATGGCTTGCAATATACAAGCTACAAAGCTCCATTAAAGATCCTAAAACAACGCAGTTGGCTTTACTGCAAGCCATGCGGATACGAAATCGAGATGGAGGACTTTAAAAGATCACTTTTCTGCCCTTGAACAGTCAACTCTTATATTATTAAACAAAAAACACTACTGCCATGAAGGCAGCCCAGATTGTCACTCCTAAAGAGCCTCTGCAACTAAACGATCTCCAAGTTCCAAAACCAAAAGATGCCGAAGTTCTAGTCAAAGTAAAGGCAGTGGGTGTTTGTCACAGCGACTTGCACCTCTGGGAGGGAGGATATGATGCAGGCGCTGGTTCTTTTCTAAAAGCAACTGACAGAGGTGTGAAGTTTCCTGTCACTCCAGGCCATGAAGTGGTTGGAACCGTAACTGAGATTGGAAGTTCGGTTCAGGGAACAAAAGTTGGAGATGAAGTTCTGGTTTATCCGTGGATTGGATGTGGCGTTTGTCCTGCATGCAAAGTAGGAAATGAAAATCTTTGCGATGCTCCGCGTTCGCTAGGTGTATTTCAAAACGGTGGTTATGCGGAATATGTCTTGGTTCCAAGTTTCAAATATCTAATAAAAATTTCTGGCATTGATCTTGAAGGGGCGGCATCGCTTGCCTGTTCAGGTCTGACTGCATTTACTGCAGTAAAAAAAGCAAACGTGGGACCTGGGGAATTTCTTGTAATAGTTGGTGCTGGAGGACTGGGACTGATGGGCATACAAATTGCCAAGGCAATCACCAAGGCAACAATTCTTTGTGTGGATTTGGATGACAACAAACTTGCTGCCGCAAAAAAGATGGGGGCAGATCACACAATAAATTCAAAAGACCCAGATACAGCCCAAAAAATAATTTCTGTTTGCAATAACAAAGGACCAGAATGCGTGATTGATTTTGTAAATGCGCCACCTACAGTAAAAATGGATCTTGCAGTTTTGCGAAAACGTGGAAACCTCGTTCTTGTCGGATTGTTTGGAGGATCTGCAGAACTTGTCTTGCCAACAATTCCGCTAAAGGCAATCACAATTCAAGGCGCGTACACTGGAAACTATAAAAATTTGGTAGAACTAGTTGAACTTGCAAAACGCGGCGTCATAAACCCAATAGTCTCAAGAAGATATTCGCTTGATGATGCAAACACTGCTCTTGAGGAATTGAAAAAAGGAAAAATCATCGGACGCGCAGTGATAAATCCATAAAAAGCAACTGATACGATTAATTCTAAATTTTATCATCATTATGTGTTAAAAATTGTTTTTTAAGAAATTATTCATAGAGTAAACCCATCTTTCAAAATTTAAATAAAAGATTAGCAATTAGTTTACGTGAGTAAAATAATTTCTTCTGCCTCTAATGTTGGCGCACTATTAGCAATGCCAATTGGTAAACTGATGGATACTGACGCATTGATAATGGAAGGAGACAAGACTGTCTTTGACGCCATAAAACAAATGCAAGCAAAAGGAGCCAAAGTTGTCCTGATCTCGCATCAGGGTGAAGCCATAGGAATAGTTAGCAAATCTGACATGTTGTTTAAGGTCGCTGCAAAAAACTTACCACTAAACAAAATTAAACTGCGCGAAATAATGACCAGTCCAGTTTACAGTCTTCCCCCAAATTCGAGTCTGCAAGATGCGCTTGATTACATGGACAAGTACAAGATAAAGCAAATAATTGTCAGCACAGGCTCTTCGATTCTGGGAATTATGCGACGCTCAAGCATCTATGAAAAAGTCCAGTCCGCATCCCTGTCAACAGTAGAGTCTCTTACTGAAGGTGCACCAATGTGCATCATAAATCCAAATGCTGTGAAATACATGAAAGATTTGAGCAATGCAAAGGCAGTCTGTCCATACTGCGAATCTCCGTTTGATGACAAGACAGCACTCTCAAAACACATAGACAGACTACATGGCGGAGCAGGTCTCTTAGAAGGAGACGTCAGACAATACTGACAATTTAAAATAATAAGCGGATTTTTCTTATTTTCAATAACTTGGCAGAAAAAGAGATCAGGCAAAAATACGACCTTGCGTGCACGTATCTTAAAAATAAACAGACTTCTTCAGCACACGGCCTGTTTTTAGATCTTGCAGCAAACGAAGAAAAAAAAGAAAGCTATAAAGCTGGACTGTTTTTCCTGCTTGCCGCTGAATGCAAAATTCAGCAAGGCAAGGATGGTTATGACGAAATACTAAAAGCTGGAAATCTCTATCTCAGCCTTGCAAAAAAAGAAAAATCACAACACGCCAAAAACGCTTATCTTTGCGCCGCAAAATGTTTTCTAAAGATTGGTCAATACGAAGTTGCAAAAAACGCATTTGAAAAATCAAAAAAGTTTGTCTCTACTGTAGTAGAAAACAAGAGACCCATAGTTGTTGTCGATGACAGCCCTGCAATAATAATGAAAATATCTAGTCATCTGGAAAAGCTTGGTTACAAAGATGTACATGCTTTTAAAACTGGAAAAGAAGCGCTATCAGCTTGCAAAAAGTTAATTCAATCATCACAGGACCCTATAGTTCTGCTTGATATGGGATTGCCTGACATTGCAGGGGACGTTGTAGCAACTAAATTGCTGCATGACAAGCCTGATCTGTCAATTATCCTGATAACTGCCGATGAAAAAACCTCAAAGCGAGTTCACAAAACTATAAGCTTGGGGGCAACTGCGTTCATCCAAAAACCATTTGGCATCGATGATCTAAAGGATGCGCTTGCTACTGTAGAATTTGGCTAGGACACAAGCAAGAGTGACATGTTGAGCAGATTGATATCTTTAATCTGAATCTCGCTTATGCGATAATCCAAAATCTGCTCTGAGAATTTTTCTACTATTTTTGAGCTAGGATTTTTCTGCATTTCATCTACTTTCATGACTATGATCATGTTCCATTCAACTTCTAGCGATGCAATGAACAGATAATTTGGCAGGGTCTTTACAAACTCCTTGATTGATTCTTTTATTGTGTCAAGCGATCTTGTGATTCTAAATTTTAAAAACAACGCCTCAAATTCATCCGAGCCGGATACATCACTGAGAACTGCCTTGTATCCTTTTATGATTCCGTTTTTTTCTAAACGCTCGATTCTCTTTCTTATTGTTCTGTCAGAGACATCAAGACCAGAATTTTTTAGTTCTGTTGCAATTTCTTTTGATGGCGTTCGTGCATTTTTGTTTAGTATTGCAATAATTTTCTGATCAACTTTGTCTAAATTTGACCAGCTTTCACCTGACATTGGTTTTATACAGTTTGATCTGCTTTTGAGTTTTATGTTAATGGTCCCACGCGCAGGACTTGAACCTGCGACAACCCGGTTTCTGTACGCCTGATAGGCTGACATCAGTTAGCCAAAAGCCAACCACTACAGCCGGAAGCTCTACCAGGCTGAGCTAGCGTGGGACTAAACTTCACGCTGTATTTTCGTATTAAATAACTATCGATGGTTTGAATCTAAATTGAAATAATTTGCAAATTACACATTCAAATCAAAAAATTGTTCGATCAGACTAACACTATATAAGAAACTGGGTTGATCAACAATTTTGTGTCTGGGATGTCAGCAGTGGGTGAGGGCTATGTTTGTGCTCCCTATTTGCACGATCATTCATCAATTGAGCTAAAAGATAGCTGGGAAAAATCCAAAGATGTAGACGGCATGTATTTTGTAACAGCTACCTTTTCCCAAGACAGCAGTGCCTACTTTCCTTCACGCTCAAACCACTATATCCTTGCCAGATTCCAAAATGCCAAAAAAATGATGAAAGAGATTGAAAAATACAAGCAAGACAAGATTACTTTTGTTTTCACCATGGATGGAGAGCTATTTCAAAGAAACATGGAGGACAAGCTAAATTTTGTTTCCGTGTATTACTTGGAATATGGTCAGTCTGATGATGACATAAGGGACATTGCAACAATAGTTGCCAAGCGAGAAAAGGTCAGGCGCGCAGGACTTGTTCACCTTGATCTGTCTGCAAATGAAGTTCCCAAGTTTACATTTCCATACAACAAAAACTTGGTTGTACTTGAAGTGTCAAGTGACAAGAGTCATCAAAGCAATAACAAGTACTGCGAAAAAACAAGGCGTGATGTTGGCAGAAAAGGGATCACAATGACAAATCTTGTAAGCCTTTCCGTTCTTGATAAGCTAAAATAGAAAAGTTAAATACACAGCCGAATTGTGTTTTTCTAATGAGCAAACCATCAGAGCTTGGTTCGTTAAAAATTGGATCTTACATACTGTTACCGGTGGACAGTCCAAACGCTGAACCGTGTAAAATAGTTGAATTCGATACAAGTAAACCAGGAAAACATGGAGCCGCAAAAGCAAGAATTGTTGCCGTAGGAATATTTGACAAGAAAAAATATCCACACGTGTCACCAGTTAGTGCACAAGTGCAGGTCCCACTGATTGACAAAAGAGTTGGTTCAGTAATCTCAAAGACTGAATCTATAATACAAGTAATGGATTCTGAAACCTTCGAAGTGTTTGACGTAAGTCAAATTGAAGATGAAATAAAAGACAAGGTTGCACAAGGACAAGATGTCGAATACTGGAAGGTCATGGATAGAACTATTATAGTCCGAATCAAAAGCTAGCTTTGGATGCTGATGATGAGGAGAAAAGCCATCTGATTCATGATGAAGATTATGAGTATTGAAGCATCCAGGCTTTTCTAATACGAATAAAATATGCGAATAAGATATACCCAAGTTATACCATACATAATGTATGAAAGGGCTATGTCACGTATGCCTGTCTTCAAACGTTGAGGTTACAATTCGGGACAGCCTTTCGTTGTGCGGAAAATGTCTTAATCAAGTAACCAAACTGCAAAGCAATTAATTTACAACAAAACCCTTTGACGACAAATTGAATCTAGCAGCATTATTTTCAGGTGGTAAGGATAGCACTTTTGCGATTTACAAAGCAAAACTTGAAGGCCATAACGTTAGATGTCTGGTAACTGTTTTTCCAGTTTCGGATGAAAGTCAGTTTCTTCATTTCCCAAACATATCAATTACAAAACTACAGGCAAAATCTATGGGACTGCCGCATTTGTTTCATCAAACAACTTCTACTGATGTACAAACAGAAATGAATGAAATAGAAAAACTACTAGCACAAGCAAAAAATGATTTTGGCATTGAAGGTCTTGTGCATGGGGGAATATTAAGCGAGTTTCAAAAAACTCGTTTTGAAAATATCTGTTCTAAATTAAATTTAAAAACCATTTCACCATTGTGGAAGACAGATCAAAAAGAATACATGAAAAATTTGCTAGATTCAAAATTTAAATTTATAATCACAAGTGTGTCGTCCGCAGGTCTTGATGATTCTTGGCTTGGAAAAGAAATCACAAAAGATGATCTGCAAAAACTTGACACCCTTTCAGTAAAACATGGGTTTAATCTAAGCTTTGAAGGTGGGGAGGCAGAAACTTTGGTTCTTGACTGCCCGCTTTTCTCATCTCCAATTAAAATAGTAAAATCTCAGAAAACCTGGGATGGATACAGAGGAAGATTTGAAATAACCGAAGCCATCTTAGACCAGTAAATGCTAGATGTTCTAAAGACCGGCCTTCGTGCCGCTCTAAAAAAGATAGTAAATTCCTCATCCATAGATGAGGCACTCATAAAGGATCTTGCCAAGGACATCCAAAGGGCGCTCTTACAATCTGATGTTAACGTAAAGATAGTCTTTGAGATTACAAAAAATCTGGAACAACGTTCTCTAAACGAAACTCCGCCTCCAGGGCTTTCACGAAAAGACCACATTGTAAAGATACTGTATGATGAGCTTGCCAAACTGCTTGGCGTAGAAAAACAGTTTGAGTTCCAAGCTGGAAAGACAAACAAGGTGCTGATGCTTGGAATCCAAGGAAGTGGAAAGACAACAATCACTGCAAAACTCTCCAAGTTTCTTACAAGACAAGGATACCGAGTTGCAGTTGTTGGAGCTGATACATACAGGCCAGGAGCACTAGTACAGCTAAAAACAATGTGTGAAAAAGCAAACATAGAAGTTTATGGCGAAGAAAACAACAAAGATTCTCCAGACATTGTTAAAAATGGTTTGAAACACTTTGAGAATTCTAATTATGATATAATTCTGATTGATACAGCTGGAAGACACAAAGAAGAAAAAGACCTGCTAGCAGAAATGACGCAAATAAACAAAGTAGCAAATCCAGATCTTGCATTGCTTGTAATAGATGGAACAATAGGGCAGCAGTGTTACAATCAAGCAGAAGCATTTCACAAAATCGTGCCAGTTGGTGGCATTGTAATTACAAAACTTGACAGCAGTGCCAAGGGAGGAGGAGCATTGGCTGCAGCAGCTGCAACAGGAGCTCAGATAATGTACATTGGTACAGGGGAAAGAATTGATGATCTTGAAAAGTTCTCTCCGACGAGATTTGTTGGTAGAATGCTTGGAATGGGAGACATTCAGGCTCTTTTGGACATGGCAAAAAGACTTGAAGACGGAAGTGATGAAGAGCGATTAAAACGAATGTCTCATGGAAAAATGAACATGGAAGATTTTTACTTTCAAATTGAAGAGGCTACAAAGGCAGGCGGACTGCGCAACATTTTGGATAGCATGCCTGGCTTTTCTGGAATGGTAAAAGAAGATCAGCTTGACCAGCAGGAAGAACGGATGCAAAAATGGCGATTCATAATACAGTCCATGACAAAACAGGAAAAAGCAGATCCTGATCTGTTGAATGCATCGCGAGTAAAACGAATCGCAAGAGGTTCTGGTTGGTCCGAACACGACGTAAAAGAACTTCTAAAGGCCTACAAAAATTCAAAAGACATGATGAAGGCCTCCAAAGGAAGACAGATGCAAGGCATGCTTAGAAAGATGGGACTGGGTTAGTCTCTGCATGAAACTAGTGGTATCTAATTATTTTTAACAAAGTTCTGCTTCATACTAATCAGTGAATAGCTACCAGTGCCATCAGGTTTTAGGTGTAAAAAGCGATGCACCATTTAAGGAAATAAAATCTGCTTACAGAAGATTGGCGCTAGAATATCATCCTGACAAAAAC
>DATIDL010000008.1:0-3297 GCA_035456305.1 Nitrosopumilaceae archaeon | reverse complement strand
TATTGATAGAAGTAAATCAGATGTAATTTCTGAAGTTCTCAAGCATACAAAAAACGATGGAGTAGATGCAGTTATTGATCATGTGGGTGCAAAAACATGGCCAGTAAGTATAGATGCATTGAAAGTGGGTGGAAAGATGATTGCATGTGGTACTACGACTGGCACTGATGCTATTGTGAACATACGGATGTTTTACAGCAAGGAGGCACAGATCATAGGAGCCTATTTGGGTTCAAAATCACAACTTGCGACACTTCACAAATTCATGAAATTAAAAAAAATACGACCCATAATTGATAGTGTTTTTGCTTTAAAGGATGCCAGATTAGCGCACAAAAAAATGGAATCTAGTGATCAGTTTGGCAAGATTGTTCTCAAGATCTAATTAACAAAATGTCTGCATTCACATTCTAAGATAAGACAAGTTTCCTGGGATCTTACATGCTCATCCATTGAATGTTTGCATTTTATGTTCTTACAGATCCTTCGTAGTTTTTCTCTTTCCACTATAGTTTGAGCTATGGCATTTGCCTTTTCTTTGGAATAGCTTTTTTTGTCGATATAATAGTGTACTATTCTGTTATAGAGCGCGTTTGCATCAAATTTTTGACCCAACATATCAATCACAAAATATTATCGCTATGTAGCTGGCATAGATTCAGATTCTTGTTCGGCGGCTGATTTTTTTGTGAGTTTGTAGTCTTCATGTAACACCATTCCGCTAAACAATCCCATTATTGATCCGTATAGTACATGTAACATTAGTGCACCCCACATTATTAGATCAATGTTTTCACGCAGTGTTACTGCAGATATTCTCTCTTGAGCAGTCACTATTGTCTTACTTCCATCGATAATTGTGGCATCAAGTGTTGGAATCATAACAAACAATGTAATTGGCATAAAAAATATCACATACACTTCTAGTCCAGTTATTCCACCAGCAAAGATACCCTTCCATACACTTCTTAGATGTAATACTCTGTGTAATGTAGAACAAACACAAAAAACAGCTCCTATTGTTGCAGCAGTAAGCATGTGTGCAATAAATCCAAAAGCAATTGCAGACATGTCATGTAATCCTACTGCCATTCCAATCATCATATAGAAAGTTCCGGATGTAACATCAAGTTGAGAATCTATACCAAACAAGGATGCGAATAAAGCAAACCCCCCTACAAGACCAGCCACGGTTCCAACTTTAGCCTTACCGTAAATCTCTTGACGAGTAATCTTCATGTATCATTATACACTTCAAAATATTTTAATTTATTGGAGATTTTTAATTATTAGTCGCTTTTATTTTTTAATAAATGGAAAAATCTTCAGTTATAAACCAGATTTTGTATAAAAATTGGTTATTTTTCTTTTGAGCGTAGAACATTCAGAGCAGAACCAGCACGGAACCATTGAATCTGGAAGCTGTTGTAAGAGTGATTAAGTAGAATCTCTTCTTTTGTTCCATTTTCATGATGAATAAAACACTTGACTGGTTTTCCTGGTTCCAGACGATTTAATTCTACAAGACTAATTCTGTCAGTCTCTTTTATTTTCTCATAATCATCATGATTTGCAAAAGTGAGAGCTAGTATTCCTTGCTTTTTCAGATTGGTTTCATGTATGCGAGCAAAACTTTTTACAATAACAGCAGCACATCCCATGAATCTTGGAGACATTGCGGCATGTTCTCTACTACTTCCTTCACCATAGTTACGATCTCCGATAACTATCCATTTTATTCCCTTAGCTTTGTATTGTCTTGCAATGTCAGGAAATGGCTGTACACTTGAAGTAAGTATGTTCTTGCCTTTTCCTACTTCGTTGTTGTAAGCATTTACTGCACCAAGAAACATGTTATCGCTTAGCCTGTCAAGATGCCCACGATAAAATAACCAAGGACCTGCAGGGGATATGTGATCTGTAGTACATTTTCCTTTTGCTTTTACCAATATTGGAAGTTCTGCAAAATCATTTTTATCCCATTGTGAAAATGGTTCTAATTTTTGCAGTCTTTCACTGTTTTTGTTAATTATGACTTCAACTGAATCAGGATCTTCAGAAGGCAAGACATAGATGCCTTCAGTTTTTTGAAATCCTTTACTGGGTACTTCAGGTGCTTTCTTTGGAGGATCTAATTTAAACTTGGAACCATCTGGTGCTACAAGTGATTCTTTTAGTGGATTAAACGAGAGTTTTCCGCCTAGAGCAAGCGCTATGACTAATTCTGGACTTCCAATGAAGTTCATCGTTTCTCTTTTTCCGTCATTTCTTCCTGGGAAATTTCTATTATATGAGGTGACAATCGTATTTTGTTCTCCTTTTTTGAGTTCAGGCCTATTCCATTGCCCTATACATGGACCACATGCGTTTGCAAGAACAGTTGCCCCAATAGATTTGAGAGAATCCATCTGACCGTCACGCTCTATTGTAGCTCTAATTTGCTCCGAACCAGGAGTCACAAGTAGTGGGATTTTGGTTTTAATTCCTCGAGATTTTGCTTGTTCCGCGATATTTGCAGCACGTGACATGTCTTCATATGAAGAGTTTGTACAACTTCCTATCAGTGCGACTGAAATGTTATCAAGATAATTATTTTTTTTCACGTCTTCTGCCATTTGTGAAATCGGTCTAGCTAGATCAGGCGTATGCGGACCTACAATATGCGGTTCTAGTGTTGAAAGATTTATTCTAATTACCTGATCAAAATATTTTTCAGGGTTCTGTTCAACTTCTGGATCTTCAATCAGCAAATCTTTGTGTTTGTTTGCAAGATCTGCAAGCATGCCACGATCTGTAGTCCTAAGATATACCTCCATTCTTTCATCATATGGAAATATAGAACAAGTAGCACCAATTTCAGCGCCCATGTTCGTTATGGTTGCCTTACCTGTACAGCTTATTGATTTTGCACCGGGACCAAAATATTCAATGACAGAGTTTGTTCCACCAGAAACTGTAAGTTTTGATGCAACGTAAAGTATGATGTCTTTTGGTGCAGTCCATCCATTAAGTTCGCCAGTCAGATAGATTCCAATACGTTTTGGATAAAGAAGTTCCCATGGTAATCCTGACATTGTTTCAGCTGCATCCAATCCCCCAACACCAATAGCAAGCATTCCAAGACCTCCAGCATTTGGAGTATGAGAGTCGGTGCCAATCATGAGACCTCCTGGAAAAGCATAGTTTTCAAGAACAACTTGGTGAATGATTCCTGCACCAGGTTTCCAAAAACCAATTCCATATTTTCTGCTTGCAGATTCTAAAAATTTGTATACTTCACTGTTTTCACTAATTGCT
>DATIDL010000007.1:0-4640 GCA_035456305.1 Nitrosopumilaceae archaeon | reverse complement strand
AGGTCAAAATGATTTTCAAAGATTTTACAATCATTGGTCAAGATTCTATAAACGCAGCAAATGCAGCACATTGTGCCAATGAGGAAGGAAAATTCTGGGAGTACCACGATATGCTTTACAATAACTGGACCGGTGAAAACAATGGATGGGCCTCACTTGAGAACTTGGCAAAATTTGCTGATGATATAGGACTGAACAAGGCACAGTTTGATTCATGCATGACAGAGCAACGCTATTTTACAATTATTGAATCTAGCAATTCTGACGCTAGAACACTGGGGTTAACTGGTACGCCTGGGTTTTTCATCATTGGTCCAGACAACACCATAGCCAAGATAGGTGGCGCGCAGCCATACGAAGTATTTGAAAAAACTATAGAGTCGAAGTTAGAAAAATAAAATAATTCCTTCAATCAATAGGATAATGTGAATAAAAATTACAATTTGCTGAGATCAATTTTGACCCCACAATGCTTATATTCGCAATCCCGAAGGTGGTAGCTGTTGACGGTAGGGATAGACGATATCGCCATCTACATTCCGCGTCTGTTTATTGATGCGCGCGATTTTGCAGAGGCACGGGGAATGGATCCAGATAAGCTTCAGCAAGGGCTAGGGATTTCAAAGATGGCAATGGTGGATACAAATCAAGATCCAGCATGTATGGCAGCAAATGCATGTTTACGAATAATGCAAAGAAACAAGGTTTCCCCAAAAGACATAGGACGTCTATATGTGGCTACAGAGTCATCAATTGATGAATCAAAAGCAATGAATTCCTATGTCATAGGTATGCTAGAGCAGGTCTATGGTGATGGTAGTTTTGAGCATTGTGGAGGAATAGAATGCAAGTTTGCCTGTGTAAGTGGGTCTTATGCATTGTATGATAACTCTAACTGGATAAGGGCCGGTGAATCTGGTGGTAAATCTGCAATAGTTGTTGTTTCAGATATTGCAAAGTATGATTTGGGTTCAAGCGGTGAATATACACAAGGAGCAGGGTCTGTAGCAATGTTAGTTAACGACAATCCTAGGCTTTTGGAATTTGATCCAAAAGTTACATCAACTTCAATCAAAAATGAGTATGACTTTTACAGACCATTTGGAAAAGAAACTCCAATAGTACATGGACAATATTCTAATTTGCTTTACTTAATTCAGGTAAAAAAAGCACTAATGTCATACAAGGAGAAAGCACTTTCAACGGGATTAATCAAGCTAAAGGAAGGAGAAACAATTTTAGATCATATAGATTTTCTAAATATGCATCTTCCATATAGTAATATGGGAAAGAAAGCACTAGCATACTTGCTTAGACATGAATGGAGGAAATTACCACGCTGGAAAAAAATAATCGAACAGATAGGAATGCAGGAACCAACTCCAAAAGATCCACGTGGTACCATTGAATCAGTCCTTGCAGATGCAGAATTCATGACAAAAGATCACGAGTTTACTAAAAAATTTGTCAAAACTGAGGAATTCCAAGAAGCATATGATACAAAGCTGGCAAGCTCTCTTATCGCATCACAAATGATAGGAAATCTTTACACTGCATCACTGTACTTAGGTTTTAGAAGCAGTCTAGAATTTGAATTTCAAAAAGGAACTGATCTTGATGGTAAAAGAATTGGATTTGGTTCTTATGGAAGTGGCAGTAGCGCAATGGTCTTTAGTGGAGTAATACGTCCAGAATACAAAGAGATTGTCAAAGACATGAATCTTGAATCAGAGATTGGAAGTAGAGTAAAACTCTCACTTGAAGAATATGAAGAAATTCATGAAAACAAACGAGGACCACGACAGAATATACTTGAAAGTAAAAAAGAATTTGTACTGGTAGATGTCGAAAACTCTCCTGATAATAGAGGAGAGCGAAGATATGTCTACAACGGTTAGCGTGTGTACCAATACATCCTTTTCAATACACAAACACCTCACGTATGATGAATCAAGGAAGAAAATGTTTATGTGACATCCCAATGCAAAAACTGTGCCATTGCAGCAATTAATCGAGTCCAACAACCTAAGAGAGAAAATTTCTGACATAATGATAAAAAATGGATTAGATTTTCCTTGCTATTCTAAAATATTAGATTATACAATTTCTTTATTTCAAGCCAGAGGTCTGGGCATAGATTATTACGGATATCACAACATAGTTCATGAATTAGAAGTCACATATGTTACCTTAATTTCAGCACAGTGGCAAAGTCTTCAAAATTACATCACAAAAGACGACATGAAGCATCTTTTTGTTGCTGCCCTCTTTCATGATTTTGATCCACAAAAACAAGTTGACAAACCTCATGAAGAAGATGCAGTAAACTTTGTGAAAACAGATGAAACTTTACTTGAATTATTAAAAGATGCAGAAGTAGATGCAAATATTGTTGCAGCATTAATTCTTAGAACAACCTATCCGTGGATAGGAGAATTAAAACAAAAAAGAGAAAAGCAAATTGATGAATATTTTTCAGCGTCCAGTCTTACTAAAAATGATTTTGAAAAAATAGAACATTATAAAAAACTTGGATGGTTTCTTTCTGTTTCTGACAGAATAGGCGGATATGCACTTGGGAATTTCTCCCATGCATTAGAAATGGCAAAAAAGAATGCTCATGCATTAGCTTGGCATCCAAACGTGATAGCAAGAAGATCTGTAGCATTTTTTGAGGATCTGTTAAACAACGAGTCAGAAATGTGTGAACGTGTATTACAATCACTTCCAAGAGAAATGAGAAAAATATTCATGGATAATGTTTTGTCATTTATGAGATTAAGAGAAGAAGAAATACAAATCAAAGCTTCTCTAGTATATGAAAATGTTAAGCTTGTTCCCACAATAGAGCCTATGAGCATAAGACAAGATGAGGAATTTATTGCATCATTATACAAATTATACGAGGAGTTGCCATATCCTTTACAATTCAAAAAAGACAGTTTTAGCTCATCAATTAGCAATCCAAATACAATTCTTAATACTCTTAGATTGGAAAATGAGAAAGGACCTATAGTTGGCTTTGCAAAAGGTGGTCCACTTGAGGATTACAAATTACGTACTGAAATTCAGGATAGAAATTATGGAAAGTTCAACACTATTTTTCTAGAGCCTTTAGCACTTAAGACTGGCTATTGGGGTCAAAAGGGAGGTCATGAAATGCGTCTTTTGTTCACGATGCAGGCAGAAGCAAAAAGCTACAGGTATTTGACTAGTTTTGCATTACGAGATGTCATTGAAAATAGAATGAAAAGAAATGAAGAGATTGAATTTGTAAAACAATTTGATCCAGAAAGATGGGACTACTATAGAATCAGGCTGTAAACCCAATTATGTTATTATCTTAAACTGGATTTTTTTCTCTTTTAAATAGTTGATTAGTTTTTCTGCATGTTTTTGATCTTCAGTTTCAAGACTCAATGTCACACCTGCTGTTCCTACAGGAATACTCGAACTTAATCTATCATGAATTACTTCAACAATGTTCACGCTAAGTGATGCTATTTGATCAATTACTTCTTTAAGCGCACCAGGTTTGTCTGTTAGCAAGATGGAAATTTTTACCATTCTTCCCATCTCAGTCAATCCTTTTGCCACTATCTGACCTAGCAGGTACATATCCACATTTCCTCCAGAAAGAATCGGGACCACTTTTTTCCCCTTTGCTGGTTTCTTATCAAGTAGATATGCCAGGCTAACGGCTCCTGCTGGCTCTACAACCATTTTAGTTCGCTCCATTAGTAAAAACATGGCTTTCACTATCTGTGAATCATCTACGAGCACTATATCATCAATTAACTCATTAATTATTTTGAATGTGAATTCTCCTGGTTTTTTAACAGAGATTCCATCTGCGATAGTTCTTTTGCCCTCCACTGATTCCAGTCTTCCAGAATCTAGTGATTTTTTCATGGCAGGAAACGCGCTTGATTGTACTCCGATGACTTTTACATGTGGTTTTTTAGATTTCACTGCACGTAAAACTCCAGCTGCAAGTCCGCCTCCTCCAATTGGCAGATAAATTTCATCCACATCTGGCAAGTCCTGCATGATCTCTAGTCCTATTACTCCTTGTGCAGCAATCACTTTTTGATCATCAAATGCATGTATTATTTGTCCACCAGTTTTTGCAGATATTTCAAGAGCCTTTGACCATGATTCATCATATATTGTACCTTCCAGTACAACTTTGGCACCATACGCCCTTGTAGCGGCAACTTTGGCAGGTGATGCATTAACTGGCATTACAATCGTACATGGAATATTTTCAAGTGCTGATGCAAATGCAACACCTTGTGCATGATTACCTGCAGAGGCTGCAATGACTCCTTTCTTTTTTTCATCTTTTGATAGAGAATAGATTTTAGCGTATGCGCCTCTTACTTTGAAAGAGCCAGTCTTTTGCAAACATTCTGATTTTAGGTAAATCTTAGAACCAGTCATTTGACTAAACGTTGCAGAAACATCCATCGGTGTTCTGCGAATTACATTCCCCTGGATTTTTTGTGATACGACAATGTCGTCAAAAGATAGATTCAACAGGTTTTTTCATTATAATTACAACATAAATGTTGCCAAGCCACACCTATGAATTTCTAGGCTTAGAACAAGCACCCTGTACAAAAACCACAAGGCATGAA
>DATIDL010000006.1:0-14298 GCA_035456305.1 Nitrosopumilaceae archaeon | reverse complement strand
TTCAATGATGAGCTTCTGCTTTTTGCCATACTACATCAGCTGCTCAAGTTGCTTCCTTATTTTTGTTCCCACAGAAAGCGATATTTCAGAACATTTGTGTAGTTGTTCAACTGTAAATCCGTCACTTCCTCCTTTTTGTAGAGCACAAATGTTTCCGTCAGAATTTGTTGTGATTGTTATTCTAGCATTCATGCATGCTTCTTCGTCTGCAGTAGGATCCACAATAATATGATCTCCTATTCTAGCCATGGTAACAGAAACAGGAATTGTCTTTATTGGTGGTTTTGATGTTTGACCTTCAACTCTCACTGGAACCTCATCTTTTATTTCAAATTTTGGAACAGTACATGACAAAATTGCTGCGACAGACGCGTATGAGCAAGCATCAAATAGATTGCCATCAGTGTTTATCACACTACAGTCGACAAATATGCCTATAACAGATTTATTTTCTATTAGGACGAGCTGTTTTAGATCAATCATCTCAGTTTCTCTGATACCTCGATCAACTACTCTTGCTAGTTCAATCACTTCCTCTGATGGTGGACCTGGTTCAGCAGTTGGATCTGCCAATGGAAGTATTTCTGCAGTACAGATCAAAATTCCCTTGTCACCAAGATCTGGGAAGGGTTTGTCTGGTTGTATTTTCACTCCTGTAACTATTTCTGTATCTCCAAGCTTTACTCTTGCAGAACCATTTGCTTTTGGAATAGCGCCAACTTCAATTGAAAGTGGACGTTGATCATGCAATCCACGACCGTCAAGTCTTTTTCCTTGGTTTAAGAGTTCCAAGATTTTTTCTCTTTTGAGTTGTTCTATTATAACAGAGCTTGTCATACTTCCCCACTTTCAAAATATTTTTCCATTAATGCCTTTCTCTGGAGTTCATAAACTTGTTTACATCCACCTATTGCAGTGTCTAGACAAGTTTTGTATTCTGCAGGAGTCAAGATTCCATCAAGTTGCATGAGTGTAATTTTTCCGAGATTTGGCATGTATGCCACAGGCATGTCCGCTTGTCCTTCCTTGTCTTCTTCATCATTTACATCCAAGACAATCTTATCTGCAACTTTACCTGCAGCACATGCAGAAACAATATCTCTCATTGGAATTCCTGCATCTACCAGAGCTACTGATGCCGCATCTAGTGCGGCACATCTTGTACCTCCATCTGCTTGTAAAACCTCAATGAAAACATCTACGACAGTTCTTGGAAAATCTTTTAAAATTACAGCAGGTTGCAATGCTTCTTTAATCACTTTGGAGATTTCTATTTCTCTTCTAGAAGGAGCAGGATTCTTTCGCTCTGTCACAGAAAATGGCGACATGTGATACCTGCAACGTATGATTCCAGTGTCCTGATTTGCCATATGTTTTGGATGTACATCACGTGGTCCAAAGACGCCTGCAAGGATTTTGTTTTTTCCAAATTCTATGTATGCAGAACCATCTGCATTTTTCAGTACTCCTACTTTGATAGAAACATTCCTAATCTGGTCTATCCTTCGTCCATCACATCTAATTCCATTTTCATTCATTAATTGTGTCATTATTTTCACCAAGTTCTACCCCAAGCATTGATTTGACTCTTTCAGTCAAGTTCGGCGTATGCGCTTGGGCATCAACCATTTTGACTGCTTCTATTGCCTTTAATAATCCAACTGGATCTTCGCAAGAAACCACAACCAAACCGTTTTGACCAATAGTAATCATGGCTTTTGTTGCCATCTCAATTGTTTGAATCATTGAACCACGTTTTCCAATCAAACGCGGGACTTTGCTGGGAGCAATTGTTATCAATTCTCCAGATTCAATTTTTCCTAAATCCCTGTCTTGTACAGTAAGCAAGGGATCTCTAGATCTATCAAAATTAGCGACTCTTGCTGCAACCAAGTCGCCTTTATCGAGTCTGGCTTTTAGCTCATCTTTGGTAGGAGAATAATCTCTTCCAAATACATCCTGAGCTGGCAAAAATCCTATAAAACACGAGTTAATGTCAAATTCCCATGAAAGTGAAGAATGACCTATCACTTTTCCAATGACCAAATCATTTGTCTTTGGTACATACATTCCAGATAGTGGAATAACGCGTACAGCATTTTCATAAATTTCAGATATACCTATACTTGTAGATATGATTCGATCTCCTTCTTGGTAGACATTCTGTTCTGGTCTGTATGGACCAGTTGTTATTACGTCACCAGGAATTACGTATCTTCTTTTTATTACTTCCATCATTTGGCTACCTCAACAGAAGCAGACCCTTTCGTTACCGATCCCAATCTCTCTATCACATTTGCTCTTGCTGCAGCCGGTATATCTAGTATTACTTTAAGTGAACCGTTAGATTGCCATTCTTCTTTTTTTAAAGTTCCCGCAGATTTTAAAACAGAATAAGATTGTGCTGCAAACTGAGCAGGTACATGAATTTCAAGTAACATGTTTTCTGATTTAAGCGGAATAATGGATCTGAGTTGTTCAACAATTTCCTTTGTTTGCTCATCAATATTTTTAAAGGGATCAACTGAAACACGTGCATCATCCATGGCTTGTTCTATTCTAAGTGGAGGATGTGGTAAATGGGAACGAGGATCTACGTATGTTTTTGCAATAAAGTCTACAATTTGTTTTCGTTTTTCTGAAACCATCTTTCTTCTTTGATCAGTAGTCAGATTCAGATCACCTTTTTGAAGTATAATAGTTGCAATTGTAGTTTGATCGGTGGTCTTGAATGCTTTCATGAGTTTCTCAGTAGATGCACGTGTGCCCTTGTTAGAATCAGAGTAAATCTCATCAGATACTAGAACGGTTGAAACGTCCTTTCTTTTTCCAAGTTTGTACTCTAAGGCGGGATCAGGTTTTACCAAGAGTTCAAATTTTTCTCCTTCTACAGAGAATCGAATTATGGTAAATTTATCGGTCATAATGGAGGTATTCAACTTCGGTATTTATTTATGCCCAAAAACTCGCTAGATTTTTATTTGGACTAAGAACTTTTTCCTTTAAGACTTGGCTTCTTTAGAAATAGTTGAACAAAATGAGCATAAGATTGTTGTAAAATTGAAAGGTGTACCTCTACAATATGCTAATGCATTAAGAAGAATTTGTCTTAGTGGAGTGCCAGTTTTTGCCGTTGATGACATTACAATAATTGAAAATTCATCAGTATTAGCAGATGAGGGAATTGCCCATCGTCTTGCCATGATTCCACTAAAAACAGACCTAACAAGATTTGTGGAGCCAGCAAATTGCGATTGTAAAAGCGAGGTTGGTTGTTCTCATTGCAGAGTCATGCTCATGGTTGATTCTGGTTCTGCAGACACTACCAGAACAATAACTACTGCTGAAGTTACATCAGAAGATGACTTTGTGAAACCAGTCAATGACAAGATTCCCATAGTAGAGCTTGCACCAGGACAAAAGATCAAGTTTGAGGCATATGCACGATTAGGAAGGGGCACGGAGCATGCAAAATGGAATTCTGCAACTGTATCAGTTCTTACCGAAACAGGAAATTCTGAAGATCGCCTCCTGACTGTTGAAACTACAGGTGCACTAAGTCCAGCTCAGATAGTGCTTACCGGAGTAGATGAATTGGGAAAAAGACTTGAAGGTTTTAAGCAAGTAATTGCAGCCTTGTAGCTGAGCATGCATTATATTTGGGTTAAAAATGGCAATTATACAAATGACTAATCAGATAGTATTACAAATGGCAAAAGAGATGAAGTCTGCATCAAAAAAGAACAAGGCTCCCATTTGGTCAAGACTTGCAGAACTTGCACTGAAACCATCCTCTGCAAGAAGAACCATCAATATCAGTCAGATTGATAGATTAACCAAGGACAATGATACAATAGTTGTGCCAGGCAAAGTACTTGGAACTGGCAACATGTCACACAAAATTACACTTTGTTCGTTTTCTATTTCAAATTCTGGTGTTCAGAAAATCATCCAGACAGGAGGAAAAATTATGAGTTACACAGAACTAATCAAGACTCACCCAACAGGAAAAGGAGTAATCATAATTGGCTAAACAGCAAGCAGAAACAAAAACGATGGCTAAAGGAAATCAGACCATGATAATTGATGGAACTAATCAAATTGCTGGCAGATTGTGTTCACGTGTTGCAAAACTTTTGCTTGAAGGAAACAGAGTGCACATAGTAAATTCTGAGAACATAATGATCAGTGGAAATAGAGAAGCAATCATAAAGTCATACCGAGAATTTCTCGAAATTGCTAGCATTAACAATCCAAGGTTTGGTCCATTTCATCCAAGAAGACCAGATACCATCATAACTAAAATGGTTAGAGGCATGCTACCAAAAACAAAATCATCTGGTCAAGCAGCATTCAAGAGATTAAGAGTGTATTTGGGAGTTCCAAACGAGCTTAGATCATTAGAGAGAACACAGTTTGAAGATGCAAAAATTACAAAACCTTCTCCGTACTACACCAGTGTTGGTGAATTAGGCAGAATGGTCGGGTGGCATGAATAATGGTTAAGATTGAAAATTATTTCGCATCAAGAAAGACTGCAAGAGCTCATGTCCACATATCAAAGGGAGATGGTAGAGTTAGAATAAACAACGTTCCAGTAGAAATGATACAACAAGAAATTGCAAGAGAAGTCATATTAGCACCTTTAGAAATAGCAGGAGATTTACGAGAAAAAGTAGATCTTTCTGTAAGAGTCAATGGCGGAGGTTTCATGGGACAGGCATATGCAAGTGCAGTAGCAATTTCAAGAGCAATGACAGGATGGACCAAGACCAAAAAAGAACCAAAAGATCATCCATTTACAAAAACAATACGGGAAGATCTCAAGAAGCGTCTGAATGAATTTGACAAACATCTCTTGAGTGGAGATGATAGACGAAAGGAACCAAAGAAGTTTGGCGGACCTGGTGCGAGACGAAGAAAACAAAAATCATACAGATAGAGTTTGAAAGCAGTAATTCTAGCAGGTGGATCGGGAACACGAGGCAAGCCGTTTACAGACTATTTCCCAAAAGCAATGATCCCAATAGAGGGAAAACCACTCATAGATTACATAGTACGGTATCTGTCATCAATTGATTTTATTAAAGAAATAATCATTCTTGCAGACTATAATGGCCTTGGGAGTCAGATCAAAAGTTATTTCGAAAATAGAAAAGATCTGAAAAAAATCAAATTTGTTCAAGATTCCAACAGTGGAACTGGTGGAGACCTAGTACATCTTCTAAGTCATATCAAAGACGGAGAATTTACGTTATGGTTTGTAGACAACTTGTGTGCAATCAATCTTAAAATGATGTATAAGTTTCATAAAAAGACAAAGAGTATTGCATGCATTGCAACTAGAAGATATAGATCTGAGGAAACTGGACATGCAATAGTTAAGGAGGGAAGAATTTTAGAATTTAATGAAAAACCAACAATCCAATTAGAGATGCCGGAGTGTCTTGGGATATACATATTAAAAACAAATATTCTGAAAATGATCAGAGCTAAAAAAACAAGAAAAAAAAATATCAACTTGTCATATGATGTACTTCAAGAACTATCAAAAAAACATACAGTGAGTGCGTTTGACATAGAGAAAACACCATGGGTAGATATTGAATCCCCAATCAAAGTTGAACGAAATGATAAATTAATTAAAAACATAATCAGAAAAATGAAGAATTAGAATTTGTCTCTAGTTTTTTCATATTCTGAAACTTTATCCTCATATTGCAAGGTAACTGCAATATCATCCAATCCTTCAAGTAGTGTTTTTTTTCTATGATTTTCTATCTCAAAGGATATTTTACTATCACCAACTTTTATTGTCTGATCCTCTAAATTAACTTCGATTTCATTTTGAAATCGAAATAACGTATCCATGGTTTTATTATTGAGTGTAATTGGCAGAATTCCATTTTTAAAACAATTATTATAGAAAATATCTGCAAAAGATGGGGCTATAACTACTCTAAAACCATAATCAAGTAAAGCCCATGCAGCGTGTTCTCTACTTGAGCCACATCCAAAGTTTTCTCTAGCTAAAAGTATTCTCGAATTTTTATATGCGGGATTGTTCAAAACAAAATCTTCTTTTGGTTTGCCGTCATTTGTAAATCGCCAATCATAGAACAGATATTTACCAAATCCTGTCTTTTGAACTAGTTTTAGAAATTGTTTTGGAACAATTTGATCAGTATCTACATTTACCTTATCAAGTGGAGTAGTGATGCTTTTCACAGTCTTAAATGGCTCCATATTTTTAATTCAAATCCATTTCTCTAACATCTACAAAATGTCCTGCAATTGCAGTTGCGGCAGCCATCACAGGACTAACAAGATGTGTTCTTCCACCAGTACCCTGTCTACCTTCAAAGTTTCGGTTAGAGGTGCTTGCACACCTTTCACCAGCAGCTAAGATGTCAGGATTCATTCCTAGACACATGCTGCATCCAGATTCTCTCCATTCAAAATTCGCTTCTTTGAAAATTTTATCCAAACCCAAGTCTTCAGCTTGTTTTTTTACTAATTGTGAACCTGGTACAATCATGGCACGTACTTTTGGGGAGACTTTTCTACCTTTTATTACTCGAGATGCTTCGATCAAATCTTCCAATCGTGAGTTTGTACAAGAACCGATGAAAACTCGGTCAACGTGAATTTCAGTTATCTGAACTCCCGGTTTTAGATCCATGTATTGTAATGCCTTGACTGCAGCTTTTTCTTCTTCAGGATTTCCTTTTGCATATTCTTCTGGAAATGGCACTGTACCTGTAACATCTACAGTCATAGCAGGATTTGTTCCCCAGCTTACCTGAGGAACAATTTTTTCTGCATGCAAGACAAAGCTCTTATCGAAACTTGCACCTTCGTCGGTTTTTAGATTTTCACGCCAATAATCTACATATTCTTCATAGTTTTTTGGAACATATCGTCTTCCTCTTAAATAATGGAATGTTTTTTCGTCAGGAGCTACTAGTCCTGCCCTTGCGCCAGCTTCAATTGACATATTACATATGGTCATTCTTTGTTCCATCGTAAGATCAGAGATAGCTTCTCCACGATATTCTATTACAGTACCATTTCCTCCAGATGTACCAATCTGTCTTATTATTGAAAGTATGATATCTTTTGCAGTAACTGCATGTGGATTTTTTCTTTTTCCCTCAACTTTTATTTCAAAAGTTTTTGGCTTTTCCATCCAAATACATTGTGTTGCTAGCACATGTTCTACGTCGCTTGTACCTATTCCAAATGCTAGTGCACCAAATGCACCATGTGTTGATGTGTGACTGTCTCCACAAACAATCGTAGTTCCAGGTAGAGTAATGCCCAATTCAGGACCTATCACATGTACTATTCCTTGATTTGGACTATGAATGTCAAATAGCTGAATTCCAAAATCTTTACAGTTTGTTTCCAACACTTGAATCTGCTTTGCCGAGATTTGGTCTATGATTGGTAATGATCTATCACTAGTTGGGACATTATGATCCATTGTTGCAAATGTAAGATCTGGTCTTCGTACCTTTCTTTTGTTCATACGTAATCCATCAAATGCCTGTGGGGACGTAACCTCATGTACCAAGTGTCTGTCCACATAAAGTAATGAACGACCACCATTTTGTTCCACTACAACATGAGAATCCCAGATTTTCTCAAATAGTGTTTTTTTCATATAAAGAGTCTGGCAAATGCGAGATATAATAGTATAAAAGCAAAATTATCAGTATTCTGCTTTCATTATATTTTATGGCTTGTAGTTAAAAAGCCCGCCAGCAGCAATTATCTTTCCTATCAATTCTGAAAAGGGTTTCATTTTATAGATTTGGTTTTTGGTGAGATTCTTTATTTCATTTTTAGCAGTATCAATTTCGATAGAATCTCTGTCTGAGATATTTTTGTACGCATCTTCCTCTATTTCTATAGGCAGTAGGAATGCTCCATCTACAGCATTTCTATAAAAAATTCTTGCAAATGATAATGCCAATACAGCTTTTACGCCAGAATATGCAAGAGCTATAGGAGCATGTTCTCTACTTGAACCGCATCCGAAGTTACGCCCAGCTACGATAAAGTCGCCTTCTTTCACTTTAGAATGAAAATCTTTGTCTAGTCCTTCCATAGCGTGTTTTGCAAGCTCGACGTAATCATGTATTTTGAGATATGGTCCTGGAATTATAACATCAGTGTCAATGTTATCTTTTTCGTATTTTATTGCATTACCTTTCATTTCAAATCTCTCGGATCAGTTATTTTCCCAGTCACTGCAGATGCTGCAGCTACAAGTGGAGAAGCAAGATATGTTTTTGAGTCTATGTGGCCCATTCGTCCTGGAAAATTCCTATTTGTAGTGCTTATACAGACTTCATCTTTTGCAAGTACACCCATGTGTGCACCGCAGCATGCTCCACATGTAGGAGGTCCAACTACAACTCCCGCATCCATGAAAATTTTTAGCAATCCCTCATCCATCGCCTTTCTAAATATAGATATTGCAGCTGGCAAGATTTCGGTTCTAATCTTTACTTTTCTGCCTTTGAGAATTTTTGCCACCGCATAAAGATCCTCCATTTTTGCTCCAGTACAAGAACCAATGTAGGCTTTGTCCAATTGAATTGTAGACAAATCCCTTGCTGGTGAAATGTTCTCAGGAGAATACGGTTTTGCAACAATTGGTTCCATTTCTGATGCTTCATATTCATAGATTTTTTCATATTGCGCATCAGGATCGCCATGAACTTCATTGTATTTTGTTGCACCTCGCATAGCAAGATAGTCTCTTATTTTTTGATCTGGTTCTATGATACCACTTTTTGCGCCAGCTTCTGTTGTCATGTTTGTTAAAGTGAGTCTCTCTTCAACTGACATTTCTGAAATGCCATTGCCTCCAAATTGCATTGTTTTGTAAGCTGCACCATCGGTACCTATATCACCAATTATTTTCAATATGACATCTTTTGCCATTACGTGGCTAGGTAATTTTCCATTTAGTTTAAAGTACAATGTTTCTGGAACTTTGAACCAAATCTTTCCGTTTAAAAGAACATATGCAACATCAGTGTGGCCAAGACCTGCTGCAAAAGCACCTAGTGCACCAGTTGTATTTGTGTGCGAATCTCCTCCGACATATACTTCTCCTGGAAGCACCATGGCTTCCTCATGCGATAAAGTGTGACAGATCCCATATTGACCCATGCCATATTTGAAATGCTTTTCAATTCCATACGTCTTTGTAAATTCAGATAACAATACTACATTTTGTGCAGAGATCTTATCTGCAGATGGAACAAAGTGGTCTTCTGCAACCCAGACTTTAGATGAATCCCATAGCTTTTCTATTTTCATTCCTTTTTTCTTTAGCTTTTCAAACACAGCTATTACTCCAGGACCTGAAACATCGTGTACCATTACCTTGTCAACATTTACAAAAACTACATCATCTGGAGATAGGTTTGAGTTACCAGATGCTCTTGCGAGTATCTTTTCAGTGATGTTCATGCCCATTTGATAAAAATGAGTCTAGTTTGAAATTAAAAGGTTTGCAGGAAGACTAAAAAGTAAAAACACCATAGAATTTTTGTGTCTATCTCAATTCACCCTGTAAAATCAGAATTAAAAATGCAAGAGTTTGATCTCTTTGAAACATTGGTTGATTCGTTAGCTAGATCTCATATTAGACTTGAAAATGGAGATGTTCTTGTTGTTTCAAGCAAATATGTAGCAAACTCTCAAGGAAGAATAATAAAATATGAAAATGTTATTCCATCTGTAGAATCTCAAAAACTTGCTACAAAGTTTCATCTTAATCCGAAAATTGCCGAAATTATTCTAAGAGAATCAGATGCAGTTTTTGGCGGAGTTCCGGGTTTTGTCATCACATCAGCAGACAACATCTTGGCACCTAATGCAGGAATTGACAAATCAAATGCACAAAGGGGAAGCTTGATTTTGTATCCAACTGATGCATATGCAGTTGCTGAACAGCTCAAACGCAAATTTTTCCTAAAATTTTCTATACACATAGGAATCATCATAATAGACAGCAGGTTGATGCCTGCAAGAATAGGAACAACTGGAGTTGCAATAGCTTGTGCAGGAATAGAGCCACTCTCCGATATACGAGGTCAAAAGGATCTATATGGAAATCCACTCAAAGTGACTTTTCAGGCAGTTGCAGACAATCTTGCATCAATAGCAAATCTCAAGATGGGGGAGGGTTCAGACAGTACTCCGTTTGCAGTAATAAAAAACTCCAGAGTTGCAATTACAGACAGGAAAATAAGCCAAGACGAGATGGCAATATCCCACGACCAGTGTGTATATGTTCGTGGACTAAAGACAAATGTTTGATACACTTATGGTTTTAATATGGCCAAATTGGACCGCAAGCTATGGTAGAGTTTCTGACTAGATACCCAAAGACAATATCCTTTTTTGATGGGGTCAAAGGAAAAGTCGGTGTAGACAGCAAAACAGGAGTGGAACAGCTTACTATTGTGGTTAGAAAAAATGTTGATGAACTTTTAAGAATATTTTCAAAAGAAGGATTTACTCATGTCAAATTTGAACACAAACAACCATTTCAGATAGGTAATGGTCTTTCTTTGAAATTAAAAAAACCATGGGAAATGCATGTAAGACTCTTGGACATGAAGAAAGGACTGATTGCAATACATGCAGAAGTCGAAGTATCACGAGATTATTTACAACACCTTTTCTCTCAGAGAACTCCAGTCGTTTATGAAATAGAAGCACTACTAAAAAAACATCAAATAGAATACAAGATTTGGAATGAAAAAATAAAGAAGTATGTTAATGCTATTTTTGACAACTATAAAGTTCAGCTTTCAACTCCAAAAATTCCAGTATTTGCATGGAAGCCGATGGTATTTGTAATAGGAACTGTCGGCGTGTTGTATTTATGGAAATATCTGCAAACAATTTAGAACCTTCAATTGGTAAAATTTTTTACAATTAAAAGTCGAATCCCGATAGGACTAGGTAATGCCTTGGTTGCACTAGGATGACAGATCGGGAAGTATTCTCTGTGAAAAATAGGGTTATGTCTCAGTCGGATTTCTCTCAGTCATGGGTGTTTTGTGCACTACTTTTTCTCTAAAAATCTTGATGTGGTCATAAATGCCAAATGAAAACAGGACGTATGTCCATATGAAAAGTATGTCTATTGGATGACCGGTATAGTAAGAACCATCATATTCTGCCGCAAGAAAACCGGCATCTGCAAGAGTAAGCGAGATTATTCCTATGCACATGAGAGTCCACATAAAATTTACTCTACCACTAAAAAACAGAATTACGCCTATCATTGCAGGTACAAAGATGATTGCATCAACTATCGGGTACGTAGTTGCTAGTATCAGATCAAAGGTGCTAATTTCTGAATCCAGATCATAGGAAAGATAAATGCTAGGAGCTCCAATTGCAAGAGCTACAAGGCTTGCTGCGACAATTATTTTTTTTGAAATTGCTGTCCTAATAAATTTTAGATAATATATCATAAACAGGAAAACGAACGGATATCCTCCGAGGTAAAAAAAATCAGCTGCGGAGGGAAACGGATCTTCTTCAAGTACAAGTTCATATATCATCCAAAGATGTTCTGCTATTGCCCACGATATTGCACCGAGAACAAAAAATAACCAAGCCTTTCCGTGATCACTTTTTAGATCAGATGTTGATGCACTGATGATTGCCAAAACAGTCAGTATTATGATTATAGGACCATATATGAGATCAGTAACCACCATTGACATTTTTTCTCCAAACTGATTAGCTAAGACAACAAGTGAACTAGTTATGATTAGTGCAATGAAAAGAAATTTTTGTTTTCGTAATGTTTCCAGTCTTGTTTGCAAGATCTATGCTCCGACTGCTTGTAGGAATTCTGCAATTGGTTCCTGATAACTAAATTCATCCAGATTTTTTCTAATCGATTGTAGAATAGCAGTATACGAATTTCCAAAGAGTTTTTTGAGCACCTTATTTAGATAATCAGGATTGTAAAGTGAATCCGGTATACTACACCCGAATTCTTCAAACATTATGTTACTTACTTCTTTTAACAATCTGGAGCCACCTGCGTCAAGTAGAGCCTGTTCTATAGCCAAACCTACCAATGCTCTTCTCATTTGATTTTTAGTAGACAAATGTGACTTGCCTCATAGCAAAGTTTGCTAAAATCGTGTGTATGTTAGAATTGTTACATACGTGATAAATCATCATTTTAGATGACGAATTTATGAAAAAATTGCATTTTTTGATGCAATTATCTATTAGCATCTTAACCTTGTCCGTATTACTTAGACACACATTAGTATTTAACACTATATTTTATAGTGTTAGACTACATGTCAAATGCCATGACTTTTTCTGGTCTAAAAGTGTCCAACAAGGTGTTGAGCGACAGTCAGAGACAGGAGTTCCTTGTCTTTCTTAGGATGATGTCAAAAAAGGGCTTTTATGAAATTTTGTTGTATGTAAAGGACAAAGAAAATGTCGGTTATAATCAGGTATTAAAATACGCAATTGACAAAAAAATAGTGGACAGCAGAGCTTCTATAACTATAATACTTAATGGTCTTACCTACCTAGGACTCTTAGAAAGGACAGTTACAAGCGATAGACCTGTCAGGACGAATTACGAGGTTACCAAAACTGGAAATCATGTTATCAAGGCATTCAAGGATCTTGAACATATCCTATAATGGTCAAGTGACATAAACCACAATGATTTCCAAATATGGCAATTAGAAATAGAATGTGTCAAACTTGCGCAAATGCAGACGGATTGTGATACTGTATGAAATTTTCTTTGCAAAAATACTTGATAACAATAAATTATAGAAAACTAGTCATTTCCTATTTTGGGTGGACATCTTTTTATTCCATTTTTATAACAATTTTTATGTGAGTAATGAGTGCATGCGTATCAATCAAGGTTGAATAAAATGAAATACAAGACATTTGAATCAAAAGAAGCTGATCATATAATCACAGGAAAAAACACGGATGATCTAATACAACCGCTTTTTGTGGTTGCAAAGTCTGTTGAAAACTTGAGAAAGACATTTGGCAGTCAGATTGATAAAAAAGCAGAAAACATGCTTTCTGATCTGGAAAAGTCAATTGTAGATATGCTTGATACCTTAGACAAATTAAGAATGCCTTAATGCATCTTTTTTGAAAAATCTGCTATTTTCAGCTTAAAACCTATCTTTGTAATAGATACTCTAAACTCGAAAATATTACAATATTCTTACTATGATCAGTCAGATTTTTTCTTTAATTTTAGTTCTAATCCGGTAATATTCACTATTACCTAATCAACAAACCTAAATTACAAAAATTTGATGTTTAATTAAATCAGAATATACTTGTAAACGGATGTAAACGATTGTCTAGAACTGTTTCAACACGCATACCTATTCAATTACATGCAGAGTTAAGAGAGCGATGTAATAAAATCGGTTGTTCTATTAGTGATTATGTGGCGGAGGCAATAAAATTTGCAGTGTATGGAAATAGTGATTTTGATTTTGAAGAATCTGAAGAAGAAGCTAATTGACGCTTATCGAATACATTACAATTTCATAAGAGAACATGGAAGTATCAAAAAGACACCTGCGGAAAGGCAGGAATCAAACTAGATTTAGGACAAAACAAGATTGAAAGCCTTATCAAATTGGCTTCTCAGAATAAGTAGTGACGCAGGATTCACTTACAGCATCCCTAAAGTATTATGGAGTATCCCCATGGGAAATTGAAGTTCTTTATGGGTTGTTACATGACATGTTTGTAGTAGAACAAGATCCCAGTGCAGAATCAGAAGAGGATTACTCTACTGTAATAAGGATAGATTTTCCACTTGAATTTAGTGACGAATTTTTCAAATGGTTTGGACATGTGAGATGGGACAAGATCAAAGGAATACTAAAAGAAATGAAAAGACGCAGAGGTGGAGGCAAAAATATCAAGACATACATACATTTTTCAGGAAAACCAAATATAAAATTCATAGCAGATCTTGATGATCATCATTGGTTTAGCATAGCTATAGAGAAAATCGATTTCATCTTAGAATTATTACAGTATCAACTTGATCCTCAAAAGATTCCACCTGATGTTACAGATGTAGTTTATGAATTCGATCAATCAGTAGGCAGATGGTATCTACATACGATTTTTTCGCACAACAAGAAATATGTTTTCTCAAAAAGTGAATGGAGGTTGGTTACTTGATTTCTTTTCCTAATGGTTCTAACAATGAATGCAGTTCTTTGTACTTTT
>DATIDL010000005.1:0-9267 GCA_035456305.1 Nitrosopumilaceae archaeon | reverse complement strand
GATTACGTTGTTTCCACGCATTATTTCTAATAACGATTCTTCTTGGAACTTGTAAAACCGTTCAATGCCTTTCTCTTCTAAAACTTGAACAATGCTTTCATCTAATCCTAATTCTGCTATCTTGTTGCCCATCTTGGGTTCTGGTTCTGATATTGTTCTAAAATAAGAAACAAAATGTTTCCTTGAAAACAAAATAGAGTTTGTCAGTTCATCAAGTTTGGCATCTCCTATCATCTTTTTTATCTCATTTTCGGCCTGCACTATTCCTTCCTCTTCTAATGCAGTTTGCATTTTTTTCTTGGTCAGAATTTTTCCTTCATCAAATTTATTCAAAAAGTCAAGATATGCTTCATCTACATTCTTCTTGTATTCTACTATGTCTTCCAAACCACAACTAGAACACCCAAACATAATTTTCTGGTTGAATGTTTTTTGCATTTCCACCTTTGATTTGCATTTGGGACAAGAATACAATACATCATGGCATGTTTTGTGTTGAATTTAATTTTTGACTATCTTCCGTTTTGATCTCAGGTTAAACCTTTAAGCAACGAATATGTTTTTGATATGTTGAAAGCGTTTGTTACCGGCGCCACCGGTTTCATTGGTTCTAAGCTTGTTGCAAAACTTGTTGATAGGGGAGTATCGGTTACATGCCTAGTTCGTTCCGGAGTTGTTCAAAATCCAGCCGTAAAGACTGTAAACGGGGATCTTACATACCCTGACTTTGTTTTGCCTGATGAGAAGTATGATGTTGTGTACCATCTTGCAGCAGCTTGGCCAGGTGAAAAGGATAAGAAAAAAGCAAGAACCGTCAATTACGACGGCTCTGTAAATTTATTCAGCCTTGCAAAAGATAAGACAAAGTCTTTCATCTATGTGTCAGGTCTAGGTGTTTTTGGTGATCCTGGAAATAGAATCGTTGATGAAAATTCTTCACTTCAACCAAATACAGAATATGCAAAGACAAGACTAGAAGCACAAAAGTTTCTGGAATCAAGTTGCATGGAAAAATCCATTGATTTCAGTGTTGCATATCTTGGCGATGTTTACGGAAACGGTGGATGGTTTAGGTCCATAATGGTTGACAGACTAAAGAATGGAAGTTTCAAGTTGCCTGGTTCTGGAGATTATTATCGTAGCTTTATTCATGTTGATGATGCAGTGTCTTCACTTGTTGCCATTGCAGAAAAAAATACTGCAAACCAGTCATTTGTGGTGACTGATTCAAACCCTGTTCTTTTCAAAGATTATGTGAATTTTGTTTGTGATGAGCTTGGAGTAAAACATCCAGGCAGCGTTCCGGCATTTTTGGCAAAGGCAGTCATGGGCGGAGATTTTGTCAAGCTACTCACAACTTCTGTAAAGACATCAAATGCAAAGATTGCAAAGCTCACGGAATTTGTATATCCTTCATACAAAGAAGGTGTACACTCTGTTATATCTGAAATAAAATCCTGATTGACATATAATATCCAAGAAAGCTAATTTTCGTATGGGTCTTGGAAGTTATTGGGGAGACGTTCTTGATGTTTTAAGGGATATTATTCCTGTATATGACAAGGTAAATTCATTTATCTCACTTGGAAAAGATGAGGAATTTCGCACAAAAGGGCTGTCAGGTAGGGTAAAGGAAGGCAACGCAGTACTTGATGCAGGTTCTGGATTTGGCAACATGTCAAAGACTGCATCAAAACTTTGTGGTAATAATCTAAACATTACACTTTACGATCCTCTTACTCCCATGTTGAAAAATGCAAAAAAGTTTTTTGAAAACACACCTACTCTTGCATCTGGAGTCTTTGAACACATTCCATTTCGAGATGAAGAGTTTGATGCAGTGATTTGTGGTTATTCGTTGCGTGATGCAATCAGTCTTAAAACTGCAATATCAGAAATTCATCGAGTGTTAAAAAAAGGAGGAAGATTTGTTATAGTTGATCTTGGAAAGCCTGATCATCCATTTATCAGGATGGGTGTTTCATTTTATCTTAGAATGATACTTCCTGTAATTGCATTTGCAGCGGCAGGAAAGCTTGGATTAAAATTTGCAACTCTTTATGGGACCTACAAACTGTGGCCACAAAACAAAAAACTTGAAGCCATGCTGCTTGAAAAGTTTTCAAAAGTAGAGTTTGATACTGCGATGATGGGTGGCGCAATAATGGTCGCTGCATACAAGTGACATGAACAAGCCTCTGGTTTTGGTATATGCCACTGCACTAATTGTCGGCATATCCTATGGAATGCACAACCCAATAGTTCCAGTCTTTTCAAAGGAAGTAATCGGTGCATCGTATTTTGACTTGGGCCTGATTGGCCTGTCAAATTTCATTCCATACATGTTTATTCCGCTTTTTGTCGGACTCCTCCTTGATAGATTCAACAACGGGCTTCTTCTCACCCTTGGAATAACAATAGACGCACTCTCAATTTACCTCCTTTCTATATCGCAGTCTGTTCCTGAAGTTGCCATCTTTAGGGCAATGACTGGCATTGCACACTCGTTTTTCTGGCCTCCATGCGAATCTATCATATCACGAGTTGTGCCTCCGCAGGCTCGTGTAAAATCAATTTCCAAGTTCATGGGATTTTTTGTTGGTGGGCTCATGATAGGCCCATTGATTGGAACATTTCTGCTGGAACACTTTGATGTCACGTACAGAATATTATTCCAATATGCTACCTTTGCTATTGCTACAGGAATTGTTTCTTCCTTGCTTTTGAAAAAATATGGCAAGACCACGCATCAGACAGCATTCTCGTTTGTATCAGTCAAGAAAATTTTGAAATTTCCAACAATTGTGATGATGCTGATCTTTTGCAGCTCTGCCTTTGGAACATTTCTTACCATTCTGCCAGCATACATGAACGACAGATCAATTTCTGAATCACACATAGAGCTGTTGTTTTTTGTTTTTGGTATTTCCAGACTGGTTTCACTTGGATTTTCAGAATTGTTGGCTAGACGGACTTTTCACAGTCTTATTGCTGCAATGCTTTCAATTGCCATAGGGATGGCTATTGTGGCATATTCATTTTCTTTGGAATCTTTTGCAATAGCAGTATTGATCATGGGATTTGGTTTTACTGTTTATTTCCCACTAACATTTGAAATCATAATGAGAAAAGCGCAAAAAGAAAATTCTGGAGGATTAATTGGTGCATATGAAACAACATTTGGAGTTGGATGGGCCGCTGGGCCGCTTTTTGCAGGCATTGTAGCCAATTTCTTTGGGAATGCCACGCCTTACCTCATGTTCTTTGCAATTGGAATTGCAGTTACAACCATCGTAGCTTTAAAGAAAAAGGAATTAGCGCCAGCATGGAATCCTAAACTTTAATTTTGGAATAGGTAAAATTCAATCATGCATGATTTCTCGCTTAACATACTGGGTAGCGAATGGGTGATCATTGCTTTTGTGGCAATAGTATTGTTTTTGGGAACAAAACGCCTTCCTGAACTATCAAAAAAGATTGGCAAGGCAGTAGGGGAGTACAACAAGGCAAAAAACATGGTCGAAAGTGAAATCAAAAACGCAACTGCAGGTTACAACATAAACGTACAGGGTCCAGTCCAGACAGAAAGACAAAAGCTTGAAACCATTGCTAAATCTCTGGGTGTTGATTTCTTAAACAAAAGTGATGACGAACTAAGAAACATAATATCGTCAAAGATGGGGCAAAGTCAAAACCCTTCTGAAACCAAAGCGTAATTGTTCTGTTTTCCTCAACAAATTTAAATAGAATATACAGTGACTCAGATCGGTACAATTTGGTAAAGATTGATCCTTGGCAGAATGCACTAAAACAACTTGATGATGCTGTAAAAATTCTCAAGATTGATTCTGGTGTGCGAGACATACTTGCAACTCCAAAAAAAATATTGACAGTTGCCCTTCCAGTTAAGATGGATAACGGAAAGATCAAAGTTTTCACAGGATACAGATCACAACATAATGATTTTAGAGGACCACACAAAGGTGGAATCCGTTATCATCCAGATGTAACAATTGAAGAAGTAAAAGCACTTTCAATGTGGATGACATGGAAATGTGCTATAGTTGATGTTCCTTTTGGAGGTGGAAAAGGTGGAATCATTTGTGATCCAAAGAAAATGTCAGCTGGTGAAAAAGAAAGAATGACAAGAAGATATGCTTATGCGATTTCTGAAATCATAGGTCCAGGAAAGGACGTTCCTGCTCCAGATGTGTACACAACTGGAACAGAGATGGCGCAGATAATGGACGTCTATAGTGTTATGCATGGACAAACTGAACCGGGCGTTATTACAGGCAAACCACTTTCTGTTGGAGGTTCTCTTGCAAGAAATGTTGCAACTGGACTTGGTGTCGCATATTGTGTAAGAGAAGGAGCTAAAAAAATTGGTTTGAAACTAAAAGGTGCCAAAGTAGTTATTCAGGGATTTGGAAATGCGGGAACATTTAGCGGTGAATATCTAGAAAAGATGGGAGCGAAGGTTATTGCAGTAAGCGATTCAAAGGGTTCTATAATGAATCCAAAAGGACTAGATGTTAAGAAAGTTCTTGAATATAAAAACAAGAAAGGAACAGTTGTTGGTTATCCAGGAAGCAAAAAGATCACAACAGAACAATTGCTTACAACTCCATGTGATGTACTAGTTCCCGCTGCACTAGAGAACCAAATCACACCAGATATTGCAAAGAAAATAAAATGTAAAATAATTGCAGAAGCTGCAAACGGACCAACAACTCCAGCCGCAGACGAAATTCTATTCAAGAAGAAAATAATGGTAATTCCAGATATACTGGCAAACTCTGGCGGTGTGTGTATATCATATCTAGAGTGGGTACAAAACCTGCAAAGATACTACTGGACATTTGATGAAGTTGCAGGAAAAATGGAAGAGCACATTGTACGTGGATTCAATGACACCTACAACTTGGCAAAGAAACACAAAGTGGATATGCGCAAAGGCAGCATGGTCTTGGCAGTAAGTCGTGTATTGGATTCATTTAATGCTAGAGGCTTGTGGCCTTAGTATTTCACAAAACTAAATCTAACAGCGAGTGCAAGTATAATCATGGCCCAAGCTTATGTGATCATTCACTGCGAAACAGGAATGGAAGATTGGGTAATTCGAAACTTGAAAAAAATTGGAGGCGTAAAGGAGGCTGTTGGTGTATTCAGTCTTTATGATATCATTGTAAAGGTTGAAGCAAAGGATGCAGCTACTCTTGAAAAAATAATAACAAAACAAATACGAAAAGTAAAACACATCCATACCACCATGACTCTGATGGTTATAGATGAGCAGGAATCAAAACGCTAAAGCATGCGCTAGATAAGATAAAAATAAAAAATTTTGTCAGAACCTAGGAAGTATTGAAAGAATGTCCGCAAGAGCAGCTCTTAGTTACGTTTGGATTGTTGATTTTAAATCCAGCGCCCATTAGACTTTCGATATAGTCAACGTTTGCACCTTTTAGGTAATCTTGACTATAGCTGTCCACTAAGACTTTCACTCCGTTTTCCTCAATTAAGACATCGTCTTCTTCAGCTTTCTTTTCAAAGCTCATGCCGTAAGAAAGACCGGAGCATCCGCCACCTTGAACATATACTCTAAGGAATTCTGGCTTGTCTGCCTCTTCTTTCATGAAAGCAGCTATCTTTTCAGCTGCCTTTGGAGTGACAGTGAGTAGTTTTGTAGACTGTGTATTGCTCATTTGATTTTATTCGTCTTTTAAATTATAATAAGGTTTTCCTACATGACATATTCGGAATACCCGCTGAGAAGTAATTGAGCGTCTATTTCTTTGATTTATTGACAAATGCAGTCATTCTGTCTGATCTGTCTGGATGTGTAAAGCACAATCCCCATGTGTAAAGTTCCAGTGCAAGACCTGTGTCGATGTCAGAGTTTCGCCCCTTGTTTATTGCAATCTTTGACATTCGTACTGCCATTGCAGAATTTTGTGCAATCATTTTTGCCATGTTCATTGTTTCTTCCATGAGTTTTGGCAATTCGACAACCTGATTTACTAATCCAATTGATTTTGCTTCATCAGCTTTTACCATTCTTCCTGTATAGATCAATTCTTTTGCCTTTGCAATTCCTACTATTCGTTGCAGTCTTTGTGTTCCACCCCATCCAGGGCATACTCCTATTGTAACTTCGGGCTGACCAATTTTTGCAGTGTCTGCAGCAATTCTAATGTCACATGCCAGTGCAAGTTCACATCCGCCTCCAAGTGCAAATCCATTTACTGCCGCAATGGTTGGTTTGCTGACGTTTTCTACAGTAGAAGTAAGAAGGTGCCCTGTCTTTGCATAAGTCTCTGATTCTATTGGAGAAATCTTTGACATGTATTCAATGTCAGCTCCTGCAGAAAATGCCTTGTCTCCTTCTCCTGTTAGTATTATTACTTTGACCGCATCATCTTTGTCTATATCATTAAAAACAGAAATCAATTCCTTTGCGACATCAGTATTCATTGCATTAAGCTTGTCTGGCCTGTTGATCTTTACTGTTGCAATTCCATCAGATTTTGATACGTTAACTAGAGTCATGGTAAATTCACTCTATGATCCTTGCCCAGGTGGATTGTGTCTTCCCCACTGGAGCACACCTGCTGCAGCTGCAACCCAAGTTCTGATATCGTCATAGACTGGAACCTTGTGATTTTCTATCAGTGCTGATACTTTGGCTGTGTATGGTCCGCCGTTTCCTCCAACAAGAATTGGTTTTTTCTTTTGTCTTGAGAATTCTCCAAGATAATCTATGATTGTCTCTTCTAAAGGATCGTCTTGGAAGACAAACCACGGCATTATGATATCCACATTGGGATCATCCATAAACTTTTGAATTGTATATCTATAGTCGTCTGCATTTGCACCGCCAGTCACATCTACTGGATTTCCAGTTCCAAGTACATATGTTGGTGGATAGTGAGCTTTCATTTCTGCAAGTGTTGATTCAGAAACTTTGGCAACCTGTAGTCCCAGTCTTTCAAAGTGATCAATTGCGCCAATCATCGGTCCTGCACCGTTGCTGACTAGACCAACTCTGTTTCCTTTTGCAGCTGGTTGCCATGAAAGTACCTTTACTACTCCGGTTAATTCCTGATAACTGTCAACTGATATTATTCCTGCTTGCTTGAATGCTCCCATGATTATTGCATTTGATCCTCCAAGTGATCCCGTGTGTGATGCAGCTTGTTTTGCGCCAGCTGCAGTTCTTCCACTCTTCCATATCACAACTGGCTTGTGTTTTTCTGCCATGACACGCTTTGCAGTTTCAATAAACTTGCGGCCATCTCCAAAACCTTCTACATAAAGTGCAATTACTTTGGTTTGAGGATCACTTGCAAGATACCAAATCATGTCTGCCTCATCTACATCTGATCTGTTTCCATAACTTACCATCTTTGATAATCCAAACGAGTCTGCTGTCTCAAGGAAGCTGATTCCCATTGTTCCGCTTTGTGACAAGAATGCAACATCACCTAATTTGGCACGAACCATTCTTGCCTGTCCTTGGAAGGCACAGTCAAGTCTGTTTGCCGCATTAAACATGCCTATACAGTTTGGACCGATAATTCTGATCTTATGCATCTCTGAAAGACGCTTTACTTCAGCTTCCATTGCTGCTCTTTCTCCACCAAGCTCCTTTCCTCCACCTGATACAATGACAACGTCATGGATTCCTTTTTTTGCGCATGATTCAAGAACTGGTGCAGTAACTGAAAGATCAACACAAACAACAACCAAATCAATTGGTTCTTGGATTGCTTCTAATGATGGATAACATTTGAGTCCCAAAATTTCTTCAGCTTTTGGATTTATCGGATACACTTTGCCTTTGTAGTCATGTTTTGCTAAACTATCTAAAACAGAATTTCCAATCTTTCCAGGTGTAGCTGATGCCCCAACCAGTGCTACAGATTGTGGAGTGAAGAATTTTTCCATGAATTCTGCATTTGGCTGTGCTTTTGATATGGCGTTTGGTTTGATTTCTTTTCTTAGAATTATTTTTGCGTCAACTACATAGTATGATTTTGGATAAACAACAATTGGGTTAAAATCGATGCTGTCAAAATAGGCTGCATTGTCTACTCCAAGCTTGCTTATCTGAACAAGTGCCTTTGCAAGCATGTTTTGATCAATTGGCTTGCTTCCTCTGTATCCTTGGAGTATCTTTGCACCCTTGAGCTCCTCTAGCATGGATTTTGCATCTGCAGTTGTTATTGGAAGCATTCTGAATGCAACATCTTTGAAAATTTCAGTCAAGACACCACCAAGGCCTACCATGATTACTGGACCAAACTGCGGGTCGTTTTGTAGACCTACAATGAGCTCTACTCCTTGCGGAACCATCTTTTCAAGCAAAATTCCCTTTAGATGGACTCCTTTCTTTTTTGAAAGCCTCTTGTACATGTCATTGAAAGCTTTCTTTACTTCTTTTTCATTTTGCAGTCCAACTTTTACTCCGCCAACATCAGTCTTGTGAAGTATTTGTGGTGATACAACTTTCATGACAAGTGGATAGCCAAGTCTTTTTGCAGCCTTTGTAGCTTCTTTGGCAGAATTTACAAGTGCGTATCCTGGAACCTTTACGCCATATTTTTTCAGAACAGATTTTGAAAGCTCTTCGGTGATAACTTTGTGATCGGTAGCAATCGTTTCTTCAAAGACTTTGGTTATAGAACTCATGCCAGATCGAAAAGTCTAGCCGTCATTATATTAAACTTTTGTCAAAGATTGTATGCTGCCTTGAAGTTCCGGTAAAAAATTTTCATGTTGTTCTGTATGGTTTGTATGTGCTCTGGAATCTGTTTTATTATCTTGTCTGGTTCTATGTATGGCAACTGACTTAGTTCTTCTTTTGATTTTTCTAGCCATAGTCTGATAGTTGCTTCATCCACTTCTAGATGAAACTGCACCCCAACGGCTGTTCCTATCTGGAATGCTTGGTTTTCATAATTTGCAGAGTGGGCTAGTCTTATTGCACCTTGAGGTAGATTGAACGTATCTCCATGCCAATGAAATACAGTAGCTGGACTCTTGATTCCTGCAAAAAGCTCTGACTTTGATGCATTGTCAAACTCAACATCATGGTATATTCCTATTTCCTTTTTCTTTCCTTGGTAGACCATGGCACCAAATGCCTTTGCAATAAGCTGAGATCCAAGGCAGATCCCAAGTACTGGAATCTCTTTTTGTACGGCATTTCTGATCAATCGCATCTCGTCTTTAAGATGTGCCAGCTCATCATTTGCGCTTTCA
>DATIDL010000004.1:0-3121 GCA_035456305.1 Nitrosopumilaceae archaeon | reverse complement strand
GCAAAAAGCGGTGGAATAGAAAAGCTTGCAGAATCCAAGATAAGAGAAACAATACGTAGGTTTGATCCAGATGCAGAAATTGAGATTTTATCAAACAATAGCATCCAGGTACGAGTAGACAAGGAAGTAATGCCATCGATCATCGGTCGTGGTGGCTCTACAATAAACGAGCTTGAAAAAGCACTTGGCGTTCATATCGATGTGGAGCCAAAGGTCCACACATTTGGAAACGAGATTGATTTTGAGCTTTCTGAAGCTGGAAATAATATAGTGCTTGAAGTCGATGAAACAAAAGTAGGCATGTATGCAGACATTTATGTGAAAGGGCAATACTTGTTATCTGCACATGTTGGAAAAAAAGGGAGAATAAAGATTTCAAAAAGATCAGAATCTGGAAAAAAGATAATCAACGCTGTGATGGCAAAACAAGACATTAAATTAATTTTGCACAACTAGCTACTGAAAGCTTTCAAGAATTTTTGGGTTAGATTTCAAATACGTGATGAATTTTCTTAGTTGCTTTATTGTTTTTGGGTTAAGGTGGTGCTCTATTCCCTCCGCATCTTGGTTTGCGATTTGATGATCTATTCTAAGTATCTTGAAAAACTCTACCAAGATTCCATGCTTTTGTCGTATGGCATCTGCAATCGAGTTTCCTTTTGCAGTCAGATTTATTCCGTGATATTTTTCATATTCCAAATAACCATTCTTGTCCAGTCGTCGAAGCATCTTTGTAACACTTGGAGCACTTACGTTCATGTATCTCGATATGTCAATCGTATTTGCATATCCTTTTAGCTCTACAAGTTCAGATATGACCTCAAGATAATCTTCTATCCTAGTGTGAGAATTGCCCTTTCCTTGTTTGTGGGCTTGCTTTATTGATTCTAGGCGCTCTCCGTGTTTTTCCTTCACAGTCTTCTGTCGTGATATACCGCGAATGATATAACTCATTTCTTTGTGCAAGTGAATACGGAACTGCAAAACTTGTCTATATCCCCGTTAGTTTTTAACTAGAACTTTTTCTTTCTATTTTGTGGCATCCAGAGCTCAAGTATTGATTCCTGTAATTATTGCAGCTGCAATAGTAGGCATAGTCGGAATAATAACAATACCAAGCGATCACAAGCTCCAATCAGTTGATTTTCCAAAAGGCACAATCAAAGTAGATAACATAGTACTAGATGTCGAAGTAGCTGATACCGACTCCACAAGAGCTAGAGGATTGATGTTCAAAGAACAACTTTCATACAATCAGGGCATGATCTTTGTGTTTGAAGAAGAACAAATAGCTTCCATGTGGATGTTAAACATGCAATTTCCTTTAGATGTAATATGGTTTGATGAAGACGGCAATGTTGTACATATTGAAAAAAATGCAGAGCCATGCAAATCTGCGCTTGAAACCATGGCGTGTACATTTAAGAATGGAAATGACGAAAAATCAAAATATGTTTTAGAAGTCACGGCAGGATTTGTTGATAAATTCAACATAACAGAAAAGTCCAAACTTGAGATAATCTCTATTTGATCTTGTTTTGTTGTAGTGATAGTTTTAGCTCCTCAAGAGCTGCCTGTACCTCACTTACTGCCGCCTCATTTTCTAGCGTACTTACATCTCCAATAGCTTCGCCCTTGGCTATAGATTTTAGCAGTCTTCTCATGATTTTACCACTTCTAGTCTTTGGAAGTTTTGAAACAAAGTACAGCTGATCAGGTGTTGCAATAGGACCTATCACTGTTCTTATGTGATTGATAATCTCATTTTTCAGAAGATCATTTGGTGTGGAGCCTTCTCTTAAAACTAGAAATGCAATGATTGCCTCGCCTTTTACATCATGTGGAATTCCACAGACTGCAGCTTCGGCAACTGATTTGTGGGAGACAAATCCGCTTTCAAGCTCGGCAGTGCCCAGCCTGTGACCTGCAATCTTTAGGACATCGTCAGCTCGTCCAAGTAACCAAAAGTACCCATCCTTGTCCTTTATTGCATAGTCTCCAGGATAGTAGATGTTTTTGTATTTTGACCAATAGACTGATTTGTATTTTTCATCATCATTCCATAGTGTCAAAAGCATTCCAGGCCAAGGAGTTCTGATAACTAGATATCCCTTTGTCTCTACAGGTAGTTCTTTTCCTGATTCATCAACAACAGCTACATCGATACCAGGAATTGGTCTTGTTGCAGAACCTGGTTTTAGTGGAATTGTTTCTAGTCCTGGCATGGGAGTAATTATTGCACCGCCGGTTTCTGTCTGCCACCAAGTGTCCACTATTGGACACTTTTCTTTTCCTATGGTTTCAAAATACCATTTCCAAACTTCTGGATTTATTGGCTCGCCAACAGTTCCAAGCAGACGCAAACTGGAAAGATCGTGTGAATTTGGAATCTTGTCACCAAACTTCATGAACATGCGCAGTGCAGTTGGGGTAGTGTAAAAAATTGTTATTTTGTATCGTTGTATCAATTCCCACATTCTTGCCGGTGTAGGATAATCAGGAGCACCTTCATACATTACTTGGGTTGCACCGTGAAGTAATGGCCCGTATGCTACATAGCTGTGTCCTGTGACCCAGCCAATGTCTGCAGTACAAAAATAAACATCAGAATCCTTGATGTCAAAAATCCATTTGAATGTGGAATACAGATGCGTAAGATAACCGCCAGTTCCATGCAACACGCCTTTTGGCTTTCCTGTAGTGCCAGACGTATAAAGAATGTACAATGGGTGCGCGCTGTCCAATTTTTCTGGCTCGCAAAAATCTTGTGCGTTCTGCATCAATTCACTCCATTTTTTGTCTTTTTTATTTAGAGTGACAGGAGTTTTTGTTCGCTCCAAAACAACAACATGTTGTACAAAATCAAAACCTTGTATGGCTTCATCTATGACTTGCTTTAATTTTACAACAGTACCGCGTCTGAATCCACCATCTGCAGTTAGTATTACTTTGGATTTCGAATCCTCGATTCTGTCCCTTAGTGATTTTGCGCTAAACCCAGAAAAGACAACAGTATGTGTTGCACCGATTCTTGCACATGCGTTCATCGCTATAATCAATTCAGGAACCATTGGAAGATAGATTGTTACCCTATCTCCTTTTGCAACTCCAAGAGACTTTA
>DATIDL010000003.1:0-4548 GCA_035456305.1 Nitrosopumilaceae archaeon | reverse complement strand
TCATGTTGAATCGTATTCTCTGATTTGTTAAGGATACACTATCAATGGTTGGTGTTGTGAAGTTAAACCATTTCCAATCTGCAGCTGAGGGGCTGTTGTACTTACCATCACCATCTAGAAAGTCTAATGGATAGCTGCTGTTGGTTCTTAAATTTTGGATAAGGTTTCCATCTTTATCAGTCTTATCGATTTTAAACGTGACTTTATGTGCATTTTCACCATAGCTTGTTTTAAACAAATCCAAAGCTTCTGTGGCATCTAATGCTTTTGAGTTCCAGTGAATTATGTCATCTATTCTGCCTTTAAAAAAGTCAGCATTCTCAGCTCTGTTACTTCCTACATACCACTTTCCATCTGCTTCCATGTTAGGTGTATTATGTGGGCTCTGAACAGAACTATGGAGTATGCCATCAATATACAATTCACATTTTTGTTGTGGGTTGCCTGAACCATCTTTTCTTACTGCTACTACATGATGCCAGTTTCCATCATCAACTCTTTTGACTGCATTGTTACTAACACAAGTTGTTATTTCTCCGGACCCGGTACTCTGTGTATTGAATTCAAATACTATCTTACCTGCATTTGAACCTGTTCCTGGAACAGATATCTCATAATATTTTACTGGACTGCCACCATTTTTTTCCCAGCGAACCAACGTCTGTTTTGTTGTGGGTAATGGAGTATCAAGTTTAAACCATAATGCAGTAGTATCAGGAGTAGCTCCTATGTCATTCTTGTTATTCTCTACATTGTTAAGACTTCGTATACATTGTGCGCCTGTAAAATGATATGTGCCAGTACCGTTTGGACCATTTGTTGGCTCATATGTTGGTTGTTTACCACCAGTACATAACTCTAAATCTAAATCGTCAGAAGTTGAATCGTCAGGATTTGATGGACCGTTTTCAAAATGAAATATCATGTTTTCACCCTCATTGAGTAAGCTATCAGGTAGAGGAGCACTAAGATATCGTAGATATGCATTCCACCCACCGGATGGTATGTTTATTGTTGGTGCCGTATCATTTTGAGTATAGAACATTGCATTAGTGGTATCAAGTTGTATTGTTTGCCCAGTAGAATCCGTATTAACTGGTTTTAACTGTCGTCCAGTTAATGCATCTGTAGTTTCTAGATGAAAATATAATATATCATCGGGTGAGTTTTGTGCTCCAAGCCCAAGAGATTTTAATGAAGTTTGACTTTGTTCTGATTCTGATACAATGTCAACGTAAACACTTTCTGTAACTGTATTTCCTGGATAACCATTAGTGAGTCTTGCTTCAAAATTAGTATATTCTCCAGGTTCTCCTGATACTGTGTATGTCCATTTAAAGAAAGCTGTATTTCCCTGCTCTAAAACTGAAACTGATGTTGGCTCTGGACCAGACGCTAAGGCAGATGTTGATCCAAAATCAGTTGGTGTAAGTATTGGTACAAGATTTGTCAATATTCCATTATTGGACATGTTATTTGTTACTGCTAAAAGCAACGTAGTTGTAAACCCAGTTGGAAGTTTCTCAGGAGTAGCAAACAATTGTAGTTGTAGTGGTTGTGCGTTTGCAGAATTCACTGAAAACTCTTGTTCATTTCCCCGTTCAGTTACTAATTTCAGATCATATGCTTGTGATGATTTAACATAAAATGGAAGTGTTTGGCCTACTTTGACAACATTTTCACCGGGATATACTGCTTTCTTTATATCGTATTTGAAAACCCGATCTATATCATCTGTATCTGTAGTATTCTCCACCCAAAGTCGTGTTATGTTGACAGGCAGACTGCCTGTATTCTGTATGGTAATATTGAATTTATTATTATCCACAGTTACTCTTGTAATCTTAAACTGTTCATCACTACGTTCTACATCTTCTTGATTTTTCTCCAAAACTGATTGGTTGTATCTATCAACTGTGTTCATGCTGTACGTAACATAACCAATTGTAGATGATGCGGCTATGACAAAAAAAATCGCTCCTACTACAGTACTAAGACCTTTTCTGCTTCTCATGGTGTCACCTGAGTTCTAAAAATAGAGCCTCTTGCAGTGGTTACAATTACATCTATAGGCACATCGTCCTGCCAATTGTATGTCCTTTGCGTCGAGTTTATTTTGCTTGGAAATATTCCTCCATTTGTATATGAAAATTCTGCAGTACTTGTAGAAGTAACAAGTTTTGTTTCCGTAATATTAAGACCTATACTTCCAGCATTGCTGAATGTCATGTTGACAAATTTATTAGCAGGTGTTGTACCGCCAAACCATATGTTTTCTATTGCAAGGTATTCCTTGATTTTATTGACGTTTGTAACATATGTTGTTTCTAATGATTGTTGTCTAGTCATCATGTTAGAATTTGACCAAGAAACAACGGCACTGCCCATTATTGCGACTGCCGCAATTAGTATTCCACTAACTACTACAGTACTAAGACCACGTTTTGAATGTCGAGACTGACGTCTCATATCCAAAAAACTGCATTAAATCAAGTATTATCGATGTGTATGTAATCTGGTATGACTTACGATGTCTGTACTTCTATTTCGGATTTCTGAATTTCTTCTGAGATGACATCGTTAGTCTGTATCTCATTTGATATTGGCAAATCATTTGGTGTTGCTGACTCATTTGGCAAATCAACTGTTGAATTTGAAACTGTTTCTTCAACTGGTATTGTTTCCGTAGTTTGTGCAGGTGATGAAATCTGAGCAAGCTTGTATGAGGGACATGGGATTTGCATTGCAAGAGAGTTTGTATACAAAAGTGGAAAGAGCTCCTGATATATCACGTACAAAATACGTGGAAGATGGTTCTTATCTTGTTCTAGAAACTGTGATGTTTCAGACGAATTTCCTCGTATGTGTGCTACACCTTCAACATTAATTCTAGTATTTTTTGGGTTTGAGAGTAATGTAAATGCATATTTGACTTTCGTCTCAATTTCAGTATTCTCAATTTCCTCTAGTGCAGCCTCTATATCATATTTGTTAAAAGAATCATGATTATTGCCTAGTTTGCTAATGGATATTGTGTCTATTCGTATCTCTGGATTCATCTGTGTCTTTTAATGATGAATGAGTTATGATTTAACCCCCTGTATGTAGTACTGTAATACACCCCTTATGATTAACTATTCTTTGAGATATTATCTGCGTGACTTACATATCAAACGTAGTTAATCCTAGTGAAAAGGATGTAATGCTATCGAAGATCAAAAATGCGGATTTTAGTTTGAATGTTAAAATTTCAAAAATAAAACGTAATGATTCTACTCTTTTAAAAAATTACAATATTGAAAAATATCTGGATCCATCAAAATTTCATTTTAATACAGAAATGGAGCAGCTTATTCCAAAAGATACTCCGCCATATCTTGATAATGGTGAAAGATATGTGGAAAGAATTTCAAGAGCGCTTTCATATTTTAAGCAATGTGCCTTGATTGGACCCAGTGGAACTGGCAAAACACATATTGTTTATCTGGTAGCTGAGCTTGCAAAACTTCCATTATGGGAAATAAATTGTGGTTTGCAGACGTCTGTTTTTGATTTGTTTGGAAGATACATTGGTCTTGGAAAAGATAATTGGATTGACGGTCTGATAGTTTCTTGGTGCAGATATGGAGGAATTTTATATCTTGATGAGGCCAACATGATGAAACAAGATATTGCTACAAGACTCAATCCAATCTTGGATACGAGGGGACACATGGTACTGACAGAAAAAGACAATGAGATAGTACAACGTCACAAAGATGCATATCTCATAATTAGTATGAACCCTTTTTCTGCGGAATTTGCTGGAACAAAACCGCTTAATGCTGCACTCAGAAGAAGAATGAGTGTGTGGTTGAATTTTGATTATATGAGTACAGGTGAAAAAATTGACGAAAAAGAAGTCAATCTCATAATGGAAAAGACTAATCTTGATAGATTAATTTCAGAAAACATCGTCAAAGTAGGAGCTAAATTACGAAACCAGTATAAAATAGGCGATCTACCATATGCTCCTTCTGTAGGAGATTTGATAAACTGGGCAAGACTAGTTGCAGATGGATCTACTGTAGAAGAGGCAGGCGAAGAGACCATAATAGGTGTTACCAGTGATGATTTGGAAGTACAGGATTTTGTCAGAAAAATAATCAATTCAACTTTTAGATCCAAATAAAATGGCAGATACATTTCTTGGTCATGTTTCTGGTATTTTTTATGATACCGCTAATAAAAAACCAGAGGATGTTAGTTTTACTCTATCGGACAAGATCAACTTCTCATTACTAACGCACACAACAAAACCGGAAGTTACAATCCCATTGCCAAAAATACTAGACCAGAAGTATTATTTTAATGGTTTCGTATTTGAAAATTCAGAAGAATCACGTCAGTCTATCTGGACGTTATTGATTGCATCAATCTATCATCTGGCATCACATGTAGCAATATCAGACTATTCAATATACGGAGAATGGTGCAAAAATAAATCACGAGATGTATCTTGGCGCGTTATTGATTTCATTGAAGACGCTGTAGTTGCCCGGTATTTAT
>DATIDL010000002.1:0-17784 GCA_035456305.1 Nitrosopumilaceae archaeon | reverse complement strand
ATAGTAAGTGTAGCGACAGACAGCCCAGCTGAAAAAGCAGGACTACATGGAGCCTCTGAAACAAAAGAGATAGACGGTATACGATATCAAATCGGAGGAGATGTCATTTTATCAGTAGATGGTAACGATGTACGAAAGATTGATGATATCTTGATTTATTTACAGCATGAAAAGCAAGTTGGCGATACTATCAACTTGGAAATACTAAGAGAAGGGCGCATCACAAACTTTGAGTTAGTTCTTCAAGAAAGACCAAATCTGATGCAACAATAATACAAGCATAAATAGTGCCAACAAAGGTATTTGTGGTGTTGAGCAAGCTCATTTCAAATTATGAGGCATTAAACAAGGTTATAGATGGAAAAGAATTATCAAAAAATGACGCTTACCAAATTTATCAAGAATCACAAAATAGTCCTTCTTCACTTTACGCAACTGCCAGAGTTTTAAGAAATAAGCACAAGGGAAAAGTTGTCACTTATTCAAGAAAAGTATTTTTCAATCTGATAAATCTATGCAGAGACACTTGCTCATACTGCACATACAAGTCTGAACCTACACAGTCAAAGCTTTCCATGATGCCAAAAAATGATGTCAAAGATCTTGCAAGACTTGGAAAAAAATACAGGTGTACGGAAGCACTATTTGTGACAGGCGAGAGACCAGAAGAGAAATATCCTCAAGCTAGAAAATGGCTAAGAGAAAACGGGTTTGCAAGTACTGCGGAATATTTGATACATGCTTCTGGGATTGCACTAAAAGAAGGATTGTTTCCGCATACAAATGCCGGAAATTTAACAAAATCTGAGATGAATGAGCTAAAAAATACCAATGTCAGCCTCGGTCTGATGCTTGAAAACTCTAGTGATAGGCTTTTGGAAAAAGGAATGCCTCATCAGTTTGCACCAAGTAAAGATCCAAAGGAGAGGATCAAAGTGTTAGAAAATGCAGGGGAGCTTGGAATTCCAATGACAACAGGGGTCCTCATTGGAATCGGTGAGACTGCTTTTGAGATTATAGATTCCCTTTATGCCATTAAAAAAATTCATGAGAAATTTGGACATATACAGGAAATCATATTGCAAAATTTTCAGCCAAAGCCAGACACCGCAATGCGACGAGTTCCTTCTGCAGAAGAAGCATATTTCAAGAATCTAGTTGCACTTGCCAGAATAATAATTCCAGAAATGAACATCCAGATTCCTCCAAATCTTTCTCCACAGTCTTATTCAGATTTTCTTTCTGTCGGGATAAATGACTGGGGTGGAATATCACCAGTTACTCCAGATTATGTGAATCCAGAATTCTCATGGCCCTCAATAGACATAATAGAAAAAAATTCGTCAGATGCAGGATTTGAACTTAAGGCAAGATTTCCGATATACCCAGAATTTGTTTCATTTTTGCATCCAGATCTTAAGAACTCCATGTCAGAGATTTCAGATTCCAGTGGATTGGTAAAAATGGAGTATTGGAAATGATTATACAAGCATCATCATTTGATTCTCTGCTAAGACAGTCAGATCCTCTTATATCGGAGACTTTGGATAGAGCACTTTCGGAAAAAGAAATTTCTGCAGAGGAGGCTTCAAGATTATTTTATGCAGAAGGTGCAGAATTACATCTTATCGGCATGGTTGCAGACGAGCTAAGAAAGAGGCGAGTAGGCAATAGAGTTACTTATGTCATAAACAGAAACATCAACTTTACAAATGTCTGCATCAAACAATGCGGATTTTGTGCTTTCAGTAGGGACTTTCGAGAAGAAGAAGGCTATTTTCTACCAACAGATGAGATAGTTAGACGCGCAAAAGAGGCGAGATCTTTTGGCGCAACTGAAGTATGTGTCCAAGCTGGCCTTCCTCCAGACATGGAAGGAGACACATACGAAAACATTTGCAAGGCCATAAAAAAAGAAATTCCAGACATACACATCCACGGATTTTCTCCTGAAGAAGTGTTGTATGGAGCGACAAGATCAAACTTGTCGATCAAGGAGTATCTAATAAGATTAAAAGAATCTGGAGTCAACTCGCTTCCTGGAACTGCAGCCGAAATTTTAGACCAAAAAATGCGTGATGAAATTTCACCAGGAAGAATAAGTGTCAAAAACTGGATCGAGATAATAAAGACAGCTCACAAGATTGGAATTCCATCAACATCAACCATAATGTTTGGACATGTAGAAACTCCAGAGGATAGGACAAGACATATTTCATTGATACGTGAGATACAAAAAGAAACTGGCGGATTCACAGAATTTGTTCCGTTAGGATTCATACATACGGAAGCACCCATGTACAAACACAACCTGCACAGTGGAATAAGAAGTGGTCCTAATGGAAAAGATGTTCTCTTGATGCATGCAGTTGCTAGAATAATGCTAAACAATGTCATAGACAACATTCAGATCTCATGGGTAAAAGAAGGAAGAAACATGTCACAGCTTTTGCTTGCATGGGGCGCTAATGATTTTGGTGGCACACTGATCAATGAAAGCATATCAACTGCGGCAGGGGCAAAACACGGCCAGCTTTTGAGACCAAAAGAGATACGAAATTTCATAAGACAGCTTGGAAGAGTTCCTGCCCAGAGAACTACATCATACAAGATAATACAAGAGTATGATTCTGAAGAAAAAGAAGACATCTTAGACACGGTGCAGGACACGTCACAGTTTGGCTCGTATCAAGAACTAATCAAGCTGGACAAATACAGGTTCAAGACAAATAGGCGAAGTTAGTTGTCTGCATCGGATGCAGTGCTTTCCAAGGCCAAATCATTACACATAGACGAGTGCGAGACATTTTTTGCAGACAGGAAGATAATCACGATAAGAATTACAGATTCAGAGATTGTCGAAATAAAGCAAAACCAAGAAAGATCACTTGCAATAAGGACAATACATCAAAAAAGAATTGGCTCTGTAAAGACATCAAATCCAGACCAGAAGGATTTGGTAGAATTGGCTTTAAGATCAGCATCACTTGTCAAACCAAAAAATTATTGGAAGTCATTACCTTCCAGTGCAAAATTTGTTCCAGTACAAAACACATATGATAAAAAATTAGAAGATATTTCAGGAGTTCAGGCTTCCGATATTGCTCAAGACATGATCAATGCAGCAAGCAATCAGAAAGTTACGTCAATATCAGGCTCCTTGAATATTGTTTTTGAGAAAATCAAAATTGCAAACAGCAATGGTTTGAATTGTACGGACAAGGCTACATACATAGCGGGCACAATAAATACAGAATCGAATCTTGGAGATTCTCCAGTCAGTGGCATAGGTGCAGTCTCTTCAAGAACAATGGACGGATTTGATGCAGAAACTGTCGGTAGAGAAGCTGCTGATATGTGCATAAACTCTATCAATTCCCAAAAATGTGAACCAGAAATATACAGCATAATATTTGAACCCTATGCGATTGGCGAAATGCTTGCCTTTGTGTTTTCATCAAACTTTAATCTCAAGATTTATTCAGAAAAGCGAAGCTGTTTTGTTGATAGTCTTGGCAAAAAAATAGCCAAGGAAAGTTTTAGCCTAATTGACGATCCACACTATCCTGATGGGATAGGAAGCAAGCCATTCGATGACGAAGGTGTACCCACCATGCCAAACTCTTTCATTGAGAACGGCATTTTTGCAAATACCTTCTCGGATTCATTTCATGCTTTCAAGGAAAATAAGGAATCGTCTGGTAATGCAAGCAGGCCAGGTTCCCCAATGGGCAGATCCGCACAGCCAATTCCATTTCCAGCACCACACAATCTCAGAATAAAGGGAGATGGTTTGTCGAAAGATGAAATGGTAAGAGATACAAAGAAAGGACTGCTTGTAGGCAGACTTTGGTATACGTATGCTGTCAATCCAGAACGTGGGGATTTTTCTTGTACTGCAAGAAGCGGAATCAGAATAATAGAAAATGGTAAGATAAAAAGTTCAGGAAAGTCTGTCAGGATAGTACATAATCTTCCAGTTTTGTTGCAAAACATTTCTTCGATCGGAAATGATGTGAAAAAGGTGTTAAATTGGCATTCACTTCCTGCAATTACGCCATCTGTTAAAGTTGAAGGGATTAAGGTAATTCCAATTTAAAGCGCTGGCAAGACAAACTGCAATCCTATTCCAATTACATACAAGCTCAAAAGCATTATTCCACTTTTCAAATCAAGTTTATTTCTAAACATTGGAATTAGTGCAATCAGCGTAATTACAGTGACAAGTATCATCTGATATTCCAATAGCGGCGTGTTTGGAATTTTTTCTCCAAATCCTCTATAGGCCATTGCGCCAAAGACTGCAACAGAAAGTAGCAATGTATTGTTAAGAATCTTGGAACCAAGTACGTTAGCAACTGCGATTGCTGCTCCAGCTGCTCCCTTGCGAGCCAAAAGAATCATGGATATTTTTTCAGGCATTTCTCCTGCGATAGGAGCTATGATAACTGCAAGTACAACAACTGAAACTCCGCTCTCTATTGACATGTCTTTGAGAGAATGGACAAATGGCTCTGCGCCAATAAAAATCCCAATCGTTCCAGCTATGAAGATTATCATTGCCCTTGCAAAGTGTTTTTTTGATTGATGTATCTTTTTCTCATGTGTCTCAGTTTCAAGCGATGCTGCTGCCTTTTCGTGTTTTATCTCACGGAATGCAAAGTACAGATACACTGCAAATAGTCCTGTAAAGATTATACCGTCAAGAAAGTCATATCCGTCAATGAACAATACTGCCCCAAGAATTGCGGTTATCATCAACAGGATTTTGTCAAGCTTGAACTGGTGTACATCAATGAGTTTTTGCGGAGCCTTTGACAGTCTTGTTGTAGCTATAATCAACATGATGGCAAGACCCAAAGTCATCATCAAGAGATTGCTACCAAGGGCAGAACCAAGTGCAGCGTCATATGAACCGTCTGCCGCGGCATATGCTACAATGGCAATTTCTGGCAGCGTTGTTGCCACACTAAGAAGTGTTCTTCCAACAAATTTTGCCCCCCATCGTTCAGCCAGATGTTCAGCACCATATGACAAAAGCCAGCTTGCAAATACAAGCTCGCCAAGCCAGCCAAGCATGAAAAATAAAGTGTCTGCCAATTGCTACTTTGTTTTTATTGTATGTTATAAGCCATTATTTTTGAGATCATTTGTCTTTTACAATTATCATAGTTAAAGTAGATTTGACGCCGTCAAGTTTTCTTACTTGGGTTGTTACAGTTTCACGCAAAGTTTCCATCGAGTCTGCCTCTATTTCCATCAAAACGTCATAGACACCATAAACACCATAAACTTCTTTAACGTTGGGGATCTGCCTTAATTCCTTGACAAGTTTGTTTTCCTTACCAAGTTCAGCATTCATCAAGACAAATGCGCTATGCATACCAGACAATTCTTTGACTGGCATAAAAACAAATTGTAATTGTTGAAAAAAAATCCCATTCAGCTCAACAAATTTCCAAGTCAAGATTAATAAGGTAAGGTACCGTACCATTACGGTAACATGAAGACAAGAATGACTTACATCCCCTTGGAAGTGGCAGAGCATTTCTCTGATTTTATAATAACAAGAGACGAGCAGGTACTGGACTCTGTAAAGGCAAGGGCACGTGATTTTAGCACAATATCGCTCCTGAAGCTGCTATATCAACTAAAAAGCAGTCCAATGACATTTTCCGATCTATATATGAAGTCAAACATACGCATGAAAAAATCGTTTCTCAACTACCTGCATCTTTGTGTAAAGTACAGTTTTATCACAAAGATGGCAGTCGGGTCAAACATGATATATTCCATAACTGACAAGGGCAGAATCATGCTAGATCTGTTCATGCAGAAAAGTAATTAGACAGGACAAATTCACGAAGGTAATGCCGCGTAATGGTTTTCCAGAGGCCGAAGTTTTTGAGATCAAAAAAATAAAACTTGACAGCCCCATAATCTTTGCAGGTTTTGTAGGAGCAGGACTTGCAGGCTCTATTGCAGTTGGATATATAATTGAAAAATTAAAAATGAAAGAGATAGGATATATGCGATCAAAGTACTTGCCTCCCGCCACGGTATTTATGCAGGGAAGGCTTCGACATCCATTTCGCTTCTATGCAAACAAGGGAGGAACAATCTGTGGAATAATTTGCGAAATAACTTTGAGAATGGAAGGACTTTACACTATCGCATCTTCAATTCTTGATTGGGCCGAAAAAAATGGATCTAAGGAGCTGGTTGTTTTGGACGGTGTTGCCGATAAAGAAGAACATGATCAGAAAGCATTTTGTGCTGCTGAAGAAGATCTTTGTAGAGTCATGCAAGATAGCGGCATAAACATGATTCCACGTGGATTTGTAACTGGAATTCCTGGTGCCATACTAAACGAGTCTCTGATCAGAAAAATTCGTGGTGTCACATTACTTGTCAAGGCAAATCCACAAAGACCAGACACTCTTGCAGCTGCAACACTAGTTGATGCGGTAAACCGTGCTTATGGTACAGCAATAGATGTTACAGAACTAAGAAAACAAGAACAACAAATAGGTCATGACTTTAAGGAGCTTTCAGACAAGTACGCAGAGGCAAGAAAGGCAGATTCTGGTTTATACATGTAGTATTTTTTATATATTATACATTATATTTAATTTGTAGTACATACAAATTCTTTTATTTCAAAACAACAGGATTCCAAATCATTGGTAGTTACTTACAAGGATGCTGGCATAGACATTAAAAAAATAAAACAAAGCCAAGCAACAATTGGCAGACTAATTGCATCAACGCACAAACTGCAGAAAAAAGCTAGAATAGCGTCAGGTTTTGGACACTATGCAGGAATTGTAGAAATCGGTGGAGGAAAACTTGTTGCAACACACACTGATGGAGTTGGAACCAAAGTTATCATATCACAAATGATGAAAAAATATGATACTATTGGTATAGACTGTGTTGCCATGAATGTTAACGACATAATCTGCACTGGTGCTACGCCAATATCATTTGTAGATTACATTGCTGCAAATAAAAACGACCAAGAAATTTTTAAAAAAATTGTACAAGGATTGGTAAAAGGTGCAAAAAAATCCCAAGTGCCAATAGTTGGAGGCGAGACTGCAATCATGCCAGATGTCATAACTGGAAAGGAGTTTTCTTTTGATCTTGCAGGCATGGTAGTTGGCATACTTACAAAAAATCAGATGGTTCTTGGTGACATGATAACACCGGGCGACGTCATAATAGGAATAAAAAGCAGTGGATTGCATTCAAACGGATATTCACTTGCAAGAAAAGTTCTGCTTTCAAAATATTCCATAAAAGACAAAATTAGAGGAATGGGAATATTGGGTGATGCATTGCTAGAACCAACCGAGATCTATGTGAAACCTGTACTTGAAGCACTTGAGGAATGCGACATACATGGACTTGCCCACATAACAGGTGGTTCTTTTACCAAGCTCCTACGTCTCAAAAAGACAGGATACATGCTTGATAACATGCCAGAGCCGCCAGAGATATTCCAGTTAATTGAAAACCAGAATGTGGAAAAATCAGAGATGTACAAGACCTTCAACATGGGCATAGGATTCTGCATTGTAGCACCAGAAGAGGAAGGAGAACAGATTGATGAGATATTCAAAAAACACGGTCTGAAAAGCAGGCAAATCGGCATCATAACAGAAAAAAAAGGAGTTTTTGTCGATTCATTAAGAATTGCTTAAAGGATTTAATAGCCAATTTCTTTTTAAAAAATAGTGCAAAAATCAAAAATACTGTTTGAAGAAGCATGTGTAGAGATTTCACAAAATCTTCTTGCCATTTCAAATCCAACAAGAAATGATGTTAAAAAAGAAATCAAAAAAGCATGTGTGAAATATTCACTTGAAAGAATACCAAGGAATTATGAAATACTTGCAGAAGCTCATGGGAATGATTTTCTCAAATTACAAAAGGCATTATTGCGAAAGCCCATCAAGACAGCTTCTGGTGTTGCAGTAATTGCTTTGATGCCAAAACCATATGCATGTCCGCATGGAAGATGTACTTACTGTCCTGGAGGAGTGGAATTTAACACACCAAATAGCTACACCGGGATGGAACCTTCTACTCAAAATGCAATTGTAAATGAGTATGATCCAAAAAAGCAGATATTAGACAAGCTCAAACACCTGCAAGCATACGGACATGATGGAACCAAGCTTGAGCTTGTAATAGTTGGCGGAACTTTTCTTTTTATGCCACAAGACTATCAGGTAAATTTCATAAAATCATGCTATGACGCAATTAACGGGTTTGATTCTCAAGACTTGGAATCTGCCAAGAAAAATAATGAGCGTGCAAAAATAAGAAACGTTGGTTTTACCATAGAGACAAAACCAGATTATTGCAAAAAAACACACGTAGACTGGATGCTAGACTATGGAGTTACGCGTGTTGAGATAGGAGTTCAGAGCTTACATGAACGTGTATATGAAATAGTAAACAGAGGACATGACCTAAATGATGTAATAGAATCATTTCAGATATCAAAAGATGCAGGATACAAGATTGTAGCTCACATGATGCCTGGGCTTCCTACAATGACTCCAAAAGAAGACATTTCTGATTTCAAAAAACTCTTTGAAGATCCCGCCTTCAAACCAGACATGCTCAAGATCTATCCAACACTCATTTTAGAAAATACACCACTTTACCAAACCTACAGGGATGGCAAGTTCATGCCTTATTCAGATCAAGATATGGTTGAAGTTCTTACTGAAATCAAAAAAATGATTCCACGGTGGGTAAGAATAATGCGAGTTCAAAGAGAAATATCATCTGATCAAATAATTGCTGGTCCAAAACTTGGTAACCTGCGCCAGATAGTTCAAAACAACCTCAAAAAACAAAATCTTTCTTGCAGATGTATAAGATGCAGGGAAGCAGGACTTTCTGAAAGCTCAATCAATGTAGATGATATAAAACTAAACAGGGAAGATTATGAATCATCTGGCGGAAACGAAGTCTTTCTTTCTTATGATGATTCAAGTGATAGAATTTTTGGATTTTTAAGATTAAGAAAACCAAGTAGACTAGCGCACAGATCAGAAGTCACACAAAATACTTGCATTGTAAGAGAATTACATGTATACGGAAAATCACTTAAGCTTGGACAAAGAGACACTGACAGTGTACAACATTTGGGACTTGGCAAAAATCTCATGAATGAAGCTGAAAAGATTTCAAGAGAGGAATTTGATGCAAATAGACTACTTGTTATCAGTGCTGTTGGAACAAGAGAGTATTACAAAAAAATCGGTTATTCACCTTTAGGTTCATACATGTCAAAGGAATTATCATAATGGAAGAACAAAAAACCATTGGCAGAGGAACATGGATAGACAAGCTTGCATACGAGCTAGTAGAAAGAGAAAAAACTCTTGGACGCAATACCTCCATGATCAAAGTAGAAAGCGGCCTTGGCGCGTCAGGTATTCCACATATCGGAAGCCTTGGAGATGCTGCACGTGCATATGGAGTAAAGCTTGCACTAGAAAACCTAGGCTACAAGTCTGAGCTTATTGCATACTCAGACGACCTTGACGGTCTACGAAAGATTCCAGAGGGATTTCCAGACTGGCTAAATGATCACATTGCAAAACCTGTTTCCTTTATTCCCGATCCGTTTGGATGTCATGATTCGTATGGCCTTCACATGAGCAGTCTTTTGCTTGACGGATTAGACAAATGCGGTATCAAATACAAATTTCAAAGAGGTGTTGACACATACAAAAACGGCCTTCTAAAAGATCAGATTCATACCATTTTGCTAAACAGTAAGAAAATCGGAGAAAAAATTGCAGAGATGGTTGGCCAAGAAAAATACCAAGATGCACTTCCATATTTTCCTGTATGTTCTAGCTGTGGAAGACTGTACACAGCTGAAGCTTACGAATATCTTCCAGATGAAAAAAAAATCAAGTACAGATGCCATGAGACCACTATTGGTTCCAAACCCTTAGCAGGTTGTGGTCATGATGGAATAGCAGATATTACAAAAGATCTTGGCAAACTTGCATGGAAAGTAGAGTTTGCTGCAAGATGGCAAGCATTTGATGTGAGATTTGAGGCATATGGAAAAGATATCATGGATTCGGTTAAGGTAAATGACTGGGTTGCAGATGAGATACTAAAGTTTCCACCTCCACATCACGTAAAATATGAAATGTTTTTAGATAAAGGAGGCAAGAAAATTTCCAAATCACTTGGCAATGTTGTTACCTCACAAGCATGGCTAAAGTATGGAACTTCAAAATCTATTTTGTTATTACTATACAAAAGAATTACCGGAACCCGCGAAGTTGGTTTTGAGGACATCCCTGCACTTATGGATGAATACAATGAACTTGAAAATGTGTACTTTGGAAAAATAAAACTTGAAAACGAAACCAAGACAGTAAGAGCAAAAGGCCTTTACGAATATGTAAATCTGTTAAATGTTCCAAAGACAACAACTGCACATGTAAATTATAGACTGCTTGTTGAGCTTTGCAAGATATTCCGAGAGCAAAGAAGTGAACTGGTTGTAAAAAAACTCATAGAGTATGGCACCATAAAGGAATCAACTGCTGAAATTGAACATCTTATAAGTCTGGCTGGAAACTATGCAGATGATTTTGGCAAGCCGTCAAAAGTTGAGATTCAGCTTGACGATGCAACCAAAAATGCCATAAAAGAATTGATAACGATGTTGTCATCTGAAAACGAACCTGTAGATCTGCAAAATTCAATATACAATATTGCAAAAGCTGGCGGTATACAACCCAAGGACTTTTTCAAAACATTATACCAAATAATCCTAGCATCTGATCGTGGCCCTAAGATTGGCCCATTCATACTGGACATAGGTAGAAAAAAAGTTGCACAATCCCTTTCAGAATACATCTAGATATGGCTCATAGAGAACACAATCGTCCAAAAAAGAATGGAAGTTATGCAATGATACTTTTTGGGGCATTTCTTTTCATTTCTGCAACATTATTTCTTCCGCGTGGTTCAATCGAGGGTCAGATTGCAATAGTATTTGGCTTCATAGTTGGCGGTATTGGTTTTTATCTAGGATTTGCAAAACGAAAGAAAACAGATTGAATTTTTAAGGTCATAAAAAGAATTGAATAAGTATGAGCAATTCAAATAATAAGAATGAAAGAAATGGTTTTCTTCACAGCATATGAGTGTGATATAAATGGGATTGCTTAAACGTTCAAAGGAAAGTGAGGATGGCAGAACGATCACTGATTCAAAAAATTTGCACAAGATAAAAGTAAAAGAAATTGAAGAGACTCAACTCGAAGCAACAAAAAATGAATTAAAATATACAAAAAATGAGCTAGAAGAAACAATAGTTAAAGTAGATTCGGCGTCTCACAAGCTGGAATACATACAATCTGAATACAATGCGAAATCTAATGAACTAGAAAAGATAAAAGCTGAATTAGAAAAGATAAAACCTGAACTAGAAGAAGAAAAAATCCAACTCTCAGAGGTAAGATCAGATTACAAAACTACCTTATCAGAGCTTGAAACAGCAAAATATGAACTTGCATTGGTAAAATCACAATATGATCAAAATGAAGTACACAGCATTAAACAGAGAATAGAAACAGTCAGAATAGAGCTTTCAGGAATCAATTCTCAAATAGAATACGCCAAATCAGAATTACAATCATTACTGAACCAACAAATGAAAAAGAAAAATGAAATAATGACTGCAAAAAAAGAATTAGAGTTCATAGAAAAGGAATTAGCCACAGTAGGACAAAGAGAATTAAAGTTTATAGAAAATGAATTATCTACAGTAAAACAAAAAGAGGATACGCAAAGAGTCGTTGTAGCAGCAGGTTCTGTTGTTGCTTCCATAAATGCAAAATATGACGCAATAAAAAAAGAACTTGAAATAATCAAAATGGCTCATTCCAGATTAAAGACAGATTATGAAGCAGTAAAAGGAGAGTTAGAAACTCTTCGAGGTAAAACGAGCTAGAAAACAAACCAAAAGAATCTTAAATTTGCCTGTTTTGACATGGTATGATGAACCATTCTTTTCAGATCGATACACCATACATACCAAATGAAAAAGGATGCAGATTGATATGGCGTAATGATGACGATGAAGAAAGAGTGATCTATCTCAGACACGAGGATCTAGTTCACTTACATGAAATCTTGTCTCACAGTTCTACCGACAAGATAGAGCTTGAAGATGAGGTAAGTTCCATAATGGTGAACTCTGACACCACAGAATTTTTCATGGCAGGCAAAGAGATTCTACAAATTGAAACTAAAACACTTGGTGAAAAAATTAGTGAGTTTGTAAAAAATAATCCTACTGCGTAGCAGACAATTTTAGTACATCTTATAATTACACATTTACTAGTCAGAACATGCCAAAGGAACAAAAAGAAACAAGAGTCTGGCCAAAAGGCTATACCCCTGCAGTCATACCCGAAACAGATTCTAGAAGTAATATTTTGAATGTTATCCTTACATCCAAAGTACCAGAAAAGCACGTAAACACAGATCTGTTTTATGTCATGTCAACAAGACGCTCAACTAGAAAATTTTCTCCAAGACCCATAGAACAATGGAAAATAGACAAAATTATTGCAGCTGCAGACACGGCCCCAACAGCAGGGAATTTTCAAGGGTTTGAGATCTATTACGTGAAAGACCCAAAAGTAAAAGAGAGGCTTGTAAAGGCGGCAAACAATCAACCATATGTCAATACACCCATAATACTTGTATTTTGTATGAATCCGGAACGTGTCAAACTAAACTTCCCGCAAGAAGTTCTTGCCAAGTTTTCAATTCAAGATGCAACACTTGCAGCTGCATATTCACAGCTTGCTGCGTCAGCATTAGGCTTGAGCTCCATTTGGATTGGAATGATCAATGAGGAACAAGTCAAGGAAGCAGTAGGAACAAAACTTAGACCTTCATCGCTCCTTTGCATAGGATACCCCGAACAAAAACGTGGACCAAGATCAAGAAGAAAATTAAAGGATCTCATACACGTAGTGTGAGATTTTTCTTTGTCAAAAATTAGTTTCACCAAGATCATTAATTGCCAGATAGAGAAAATATTCAACCTGAAAACGGATTTTGAAAATTTTCCTAACATCTTGCCACAGTATTTCAAATTGCTAAAGATACGTTCTGTCAGGGACAACATTTTCGTGGTGGAAGAACATGTAAGAATTGCAGGAAGGGATCTAGTGATGTTAACAAAACATGTGATAAAACCGTTTGAACTACATGAAGTCTTTGTACTTTCTGGCGATATCAAAGGAACCCATATTATTGAGACTTTCGAGACAGTTCCAGAAGGAACAAAGGTTACAATTGATGCTAATTTTAAGGTAAAAACGATGCTAAAACTCTCTACTTCATTTTCAAAGGAAAAGATAGAAAGTAGCATGAGGGAAATGGTCGATGAAGTTACAAAAATTGTACATCGGATAGATGATGAGATTTAACTGTGTGACAGACTTTCTATAAGCATGGCAAAACTGAAAGATATTGTAAAGGTAATAGTTTTTTTAATTGGTGGTTTTGCAATAATAGTTGTAGGTGGCTTTATGATGCGGAGCATTGCTAAACTGTGGGAAAACAACGATAGAAAAAAACAAATGGACAAAGATCCCGATAACAACACCATGATGATGTTATCTGCATTTCTTGTTGTTCTTATTTTATCAACCTCTGCTCACTATGCACAGGCCGCAATAGGTGGATATTCTGTAAATCTTTCAGGCGAAGCATGGGAAGTTCAGGTAAATAAGCAAGTACAGATTGCTGCAGATTTAACAAACAATCAGATTAGAACACAACCATTTGCATATTTGGTACAGATACAAAATGAAGAGGGCATAACAATTTCATTGTCATGGATAACTGGAATACTTGAACCTGGACAATCAATGAATCCATCACAGTCATGGACTCCTACAGAACCAGGAACATACAATGCTCAGATCTTTGTATGGGAAAGTATCGATAATCCCGATGCACTGTCCGCGCCATTAACGATGAAGTTGAAGGTAGTCGAAACTACAAACACCTAGTTTAGAGAAGATTCTAATACTTTTTCGATCATTTTCTAGTCATGTCAGAAGATGATCATGTGTTAAGATCGGATGAAGAGTGGAAAAAACATCTCACAGAAGAACAATACGAAGTATGCAGAAGAAAAAATACAGAACGACCTTTTTCAGGAGAGTATAACAATTGCAAGGAAAAAGGCGTGTACAAGTGTGTTTGTTGTGGTAATGAATTATTTAGTTCAGAAACCAAGTTTAATTCTGGAACTGGATGGCCAAGCTTTTTTGCTCCAATCAGTGAAAAAAATGTAAAAAGCGAAACTGACACTAGCTATGGCATGTTAAGAGTAGAAGTAGAGTGCAACAAATGTGGAGCTCACTTGGGACATGTGTTTGATGATGGTCCCAAGCCGACCAACTTGCGATATTGTATAAATTCCGTATCCCTCAAACTAGAAAAAAAGGATCAATAGAAAATTCATTTAGGTTATGAATCACCCACACGGTATGGATGATGAATATGTCAGGAATCTTTTGGGACAGATTTCAAATTCTTACAAGTTACTCACTGAGCTAAGAGACAAGCCAGGCGATTTAGCCACAATAAAGCAGGAGCTTGGCAAAATACATGGCATACTACAAGTTCTAGTCAACAAGATAGAAAAGTCAGGCAATGATTCAGACATGGTTTCTGAATTTTTGGATGCATCAAAGGCATACCTTAGAGATTATAGTTTCAATTATGAGATAGATAATGTATCAGAATTATATCCAGAGGATCATCACAGGATTAAAAATCTAAGAACTGTGATTCTTACTGCACTTGAAAAATGCGAAGTTATTTCAAAAGTGAACACCCTGTTGCAAGAATTGTAATAATGTAATGGCGGGTTTTGCTCATGCAATTAACATGAGATCGTTCAGACCACGGTGGTGCGTCTGAGTTCCCCTCTCCCCACATGAGCAAAAGGAACCTTCGCCAATGCTGTTTTTCTATAATTTATTAATTAAGCGTACGATTAATTTATGAACAATACTTTTATTCTATTACTGCATCGTGTTTTCTAATTTTTATTTAACAATACACCATTTGGTCACAAGCCAACACACTTGTGTATGAATGAAATTAAAAATAAAGAAAAAATTTTTGGAAACTAATTTTGAATCAGACAGATTTTTGTCTATTCAGTTGCTGCTGGTGCTGCTTCGGATTGTGAAGAACCTTGTACTATTTCAGCAGAAGCAAATCGTTGACCAACTTGTGTGATCTTTACTTTTGCTTTTTGACCTGCTTTTCCGTCTTTAACAAATATCACAAAGCCATCTACTCTTGCGATTCCGTCTCCTTTTCTACTAATTTCTTCTATGGAAACATCGTATTCTTTTCCGGTTTCAACTGGTTTTGGTCCGTCGTTAAATCGTCTATTGTCGCCGTATCCTCTATCTCTGCCGCCGCCGTATCCTCGGTTAGATCTTCCATAACCGCCACTATAACTCATCATTACACCTCCATTCTGGTTTTAAGATGAGCTTTTCCTCAATAAGAATTGATGACAAATGAACATTAGAAGTTGAAATTAACGTCGTTTATCGATAATAGAGTCGTTTCAACAGGCTTAATAGCAATGTAAAGTGCGATTACGCATGGCAAAAGCCAAATCAAAAGCAAAATCAAAGAGTAAGAAATCCAAGAGATAAAAATTTTCGACCTGAAAAGGTCTTTCCTTTTTCCTTAAAATGATGGATCTATACATCCAGTGAGAGCAAAATTTCAGAATACTCTAGTTCATATAAGAAGACGACCTGATACTTGTCAGAGATTAATATGGTTTTACAAACTCTTAATACTGGTGCCAAGTGCGCACGCTGTGGAAAAAATTCAATGTTAACTGATAATGCTACTGGCGAGAGGTTTTGCGGTGGATGCGGTTTTGTTATTACTGAAAGAGTCGAGGAAGCAGGTCCAGAATGGCGTTCATTTTCAAAAGACGAATATGATGACAGAAGCAGAACAGGTTCACCAACCTCACTTGCAATGCATGACATGGGTCTTGCCACAATAATTGGCCATGCAAACAAGGATGTAACTGGAAAACCTTTGTCGGCTTCAATGAAAAGCACCATAGAGCGTCTTAGAACATGGGACAGCAGAAGTCAGGTACATGAATCTTCAGACAAAAACTTTAGACAAGCATTTAGTGATCTTGGAAGATTAAAAGACAAGCTTGCACTTTCAGATGCAGTAATAGAAAAGACAGCTTACATTTACAGAAAGGCACTTGAGAAAGGTCTTGTCAGGGGAAGATCCATTCCAGGTCTTCTTGCAGCCGCATTATATGCAGCGTGTAGAGACAGTGAAACACCAAGAACATTAAACGACGTATCAGGTGAAATAAACATAAAAAGAAAGGATGTTTCACGGTGCTACAGACTTCTTTTACGAGAACTGGATCTAAAGATGCCAGTAGTTGATCCAATAAAATGTATGTCTAGAATAGCAAGCAAGGCCGAACTGAGTGAAAAGGTAAAACGTCGAGCTCTCAAAATCTTAACTGATGCAAGCAAGATGGAAATTACAGCTGGAAAAGATCCTATGGGACTTGCAGCAGCTGCATTATATCTTTCATGTGTGATGAGCGGAGAAAACGTAACACAGAAAGTTATTGCAATGGCAGCTGGAGTAACCGAAGTTACAATACGAAACAGGTACAAGGGACTAAAAGAATCACTAAAGATCTAATCTTTTTACCAATCCGTGATCAATTTTATCAGATCGATATGCCTCATGGCAAAATAGCAAAGCTATAAGGGTTAGACTGGTGGGGATAATACATAAGCCAAAATTTTATTTTGCTTAAAGTACTGGAAGCATATTCTCGTGATGTTGGGAGAGGTGTAGCACGCCTTGATTACGATTCTACGAATTCACTTAGCGTAGCAACCGGTGATATAATTGAAATCAAAGGAAAAAGAAGAACTGTTGCAAAATGCATGCCGCTTTATCCATCAGATGAAGGAAAAGAAATTATCCGAGTTGATGGTCTTGTACGAAATAATTTGGGAGTGGCCGTAGGTGATAAAATTGAAGTTAGAAAGATAAAGGCAGTTCCTGCAGAAAAAATCATTGTTGCTCCACTTGATACAATTCCTCCAATAGATGAAAAATATCTTGCAGACTCGCTGGAAAATACACCGTTGGTAAAAGGCGATAACATAATGGTGCCGTATTTTGGTGGAAGACTGACCTTTCAAGTAATAGGAATCACGCCAGTGGCTGATGCGGTCATTGTAACTTCAGAGACACAATTTCATATCGGAGAAAAAAATGATTCCCTTCATGGTGTTCCACAAGTATCATATGAAGACATTGGAGGCCTGGGTACAGAGATAAAAAAAGTTAGAGAGATGATTGAGCTTCCAATGAGACATCCAGAGATTTTTGAAAAGCTTGGAGTTGAAGCTCCAAAAGGCGTGTTACTTTTTGGAGTACCAGGAACCGGCAAGACGCTTTTGGCAAAAGCTGTTGCAAACGAAAGCAACGCCCACTTTATCAGCATATCAGGTCCTGAGATCATGAGCAAGTTTTATGGTGAAAGCGAAGCAAGATTAAGAGAAATTTTCAAGGAAGCAAGAGAAAAGTCACCTACTATTGTTTTCATCGATGAAATAGATTCCATTGCTCCAAAAAGAGAAGAGGTGACAGGAGAAGTTGAGAGAAGAG
>DATIDL010000001.1:0-8235 GCA_035456305.1 Nitrosopumilaceae archaeon | reverse complement strand
TAGTGCCATGGAAATGAAGAATTCTATGATGGGCAAACTGACTAACACTAGCGTACCGGTGACAATTCCGTTAACCAAAGGATACGTTAAAGGTTCTGAAGTTTTTTACATCTCAACTGAAGCATCCGATAAAGATCTTGCAGATCATTTAACAAAACTTACAGGTTTTAGGGTTGCATATACTCCAGCACTACAAAAAACTCCAGCAGACGCATTAGCACAAATTTATGCTTTTGAAAACGGAATCGAAGGTCAAGGTCCTCTTGGATTCCAGCCAAACGTAGCTGATTCGCAACCAGGTGATCTAAACTATAGTCCTCTATGGGCTATCAACATTGTAAAGTGGACTGATGGCTCTACACCAAGAGAATTAAAATCACAAACAGAAATTCTTGCAGCACAAACAAATGGTGAACTCACAATAACACCATCTGGTTTCATAGTAAACTGTCCCTTTGTTCAATGGGATGGTGGCAGCTTGCAAATACGAGATGACAAGACATTGACTGATGAAACTCCATATGGTGGAGGACAAGTTTTGGAAATTAATATTGAAAACATGCAAGTTACATTTGTTGCACACCGAGGATTTGGACCAGATGGTTCTACAATATACTATATCGCAACTGATGCTTCAAAACAAGATGTGGCAGATATGTTAGGTGTAGTATTTGCTGAAAGGACAGGCACAACCTTGCTTTCAGGGGCTTCATCTGATCTTTATGTATTTACAAACGGAATAAAGGGTAGTGGTCCAATGGGATTCCAGGCTAGCATTGGTTCAACAAATGTAGGCGATGAATTTTACAGCCCACTATGGCGAATTCAAGCTGCAACTTGGACTGATCCTTCTTTGGCAGATTTTCTTACCATGACCAGCCAAATCACATCTGCTGGCTCAAATGGTGCGCTAACCACTGACATTGCTGGTGTTGTTGTAAACTGTCCATTTATTGAAGTGGATGAGAAATTTATGATGGACACCACAATGATAAAGAACAATATGATGGAACACATCGCATCACCAAGAACACAGATGAAAATGGGTGTAGACGTTCATGAAATTCAATGCAAGTCTGGACACGAACTTGTTTTCAAATTGACCAACTGGTCACCAGCCTGTGTCAAATCATCAAGTGTAGCCAGACTAGTTGAGATTGGTTGGGCATCAAACCATATCCCATCTGAAGATGAAATGATGAAAAAAGATTCCATGATGGAAGACAAGATGATGAAGAAATAACAGAATATAGTATCACACACTACATCGATATTTTCAAATACTAAAAAAACATGCATGAGCTAACTTGAATAATCTGGCACTAAAACTAGTTTTTTCAAATAGACGATATCTGATACTTTCAACTGCAATATTTTTGGGCATGATACTTTCACTTTCTATAATATCCGAGTTTCTTTTCCTTGAACCATATGTTATTTTTTACATCCCGGATTATCGAATTGTAAGTTTCTTATTGCTTGTAATTGTATCTGCCCTCTCTGGATTGGTGATCAGCATGAGCGTCTACAGAATATTGCTGTTACATACAACACGAATTAGCTCTGGTTTTGTTGGTTCTATAATTGGTGCAAGTGCTGGCGCATGCAGTTGTGGTTCTGTTGGATTTGCAATTGCTTCAACATTTGGTGCAGTCGGTGGAGCTGCTACCGCATTTCTGACAAACTATGAAATTCCATTACGAGTGATTTCAATTGGAATTTTGGTTTATTCATATTACATATCTGCAAAAGGACTAAGTGCTCAATGTAAAGTTCAGAAATGATCTACCATGATTTCAAAAGAAATGCGTGGCTCTGTTGCAGAACATGAGAGATTACCTCTCTATGAATCCGCGCCAATGCGCTTCATTCACTCGCTGGTTTCTGCCAAGCCACGCACGTTCAATCCATCATTCTGCACTGAACGAGCATTGTGTATATATTAGATTTTCAAATATTTAAGATTATATTGCTATTATTAGATCGCATATTATTAATACACAAATATTTTTTATAAATCATAAATTAATATATAAATTTTATATAGCATAATTGATAGCATTTTATGTGCTAATACTTCAAGATCCATTTGTCGAAAAGATCCACAAACATCTAGAGTCAGTTGGAATGAAAACAGAAATTCTACCATCTGGCTCAATGGATTTTGAATACGACAATCCAAGAAGCTCCCTTTCTGGCCCAAGTCAAGGAATCGCAAGCATGGGCTCTATGCGTGTTCTTGATGGTCCAATCACGTATCTTGAAGTATTAAAAAGAAAGATTCTAGAAAAAAGTGATTTTGCACCTGGTGGTTCGTATGGTGCAGGAGTATACGAATATACTACATGGAAATTTAGATTCTTCATTTCGCTTCCAGCTACAATAAATCTTGGCCCACTAAATATCGGAACTATAACTAAAATTCTAAAAGGAAAATTCCATTCAAAGGTGGAAGATTTTGTTTGGAATGGTTATGGAAAACTTACTACTCTTCCACCAGGCATCGTACACGATGATATGATTTCTGTACTTAATTCAGATGCGATACTGCATGATCTAATGATAAAATCACTTCTCAAAGAAAAAACAATTTCAATACATGCATATTCTCCAAAAAAGACCAGAGAACAAACAGGTGGCTATCAATCGTTTGCCAAAGTGGCAATTTCGTCTGACTGGAAACCACAACATGACATGTTAATTGACAAAAACACAGTTGAAACATATCAAAAAATAGCATCTGATATACGAAGAACAATAATCACTTTGAGATATGTCTTAGAAAATAACTAGTTGCTTTAACAAAAAAAAGGGAAAGTAGGAATATCAGGGGGAGAATTGCTACTTCCTACTTGTTTCAGAAAATATCTTCTGCAACTTTGACGCTAATTCTTTTTTTGCCTCTGTCTGTGTAAGCATTGAGCTCCAGACCTTGCTTATTGCTTCAAAGACGGCGTCTGCAGATTTGTCCATGGTAGGACCAAATCCTGACTCTATCCTCTTTTTGAGTCGCTCAACCTGCACCTCGTGGAGTGCTTGAAAGAACGCCTTGTGCCACATAGCCATAGATTGTTCTATTGGATCGACGCTTTGACAATCACAGCATTCCTCACATGATCCCTCAGAGCCACATGCGCACGTTGCATTTTTTTCCATGTTACATGATTCTGTTGTGCATTCCATATTACTTTCCTTATGCTACTAACTATAGAAAGGTAAGTATATAAATTGGAAAGTAACTACAACGAAAGTAAGTGAGAAGATAGTAAGTTGAAAGAACAAGAACTAAAACTCATATCTGATCAAATGAAGTGTTGTCCGGTTGATAACACTTTCAAAATTATAGGTAAAAAATTCACACTGCACATTTTAAGAAACATGACGATGCATAACCAAAATAGATTTAATCAATTTCTTGATTCAATTGAAGGAATAAATCCCAAAACACTTTCTGTTAGACTGCGTGAAATGGAAAGAAACGGTCTTATATCAAAAAAAATCTATGCAGAAACTCCAGTTAGAATTGAATACACAATTACAGAAAAAGGCAAGGCATTAAAACCCATAGTTGAACAGATGGCTGCATTTTCAATGAAATATTGTTGCCAGGATATCTTCAAAGATGGTAAATCCAGAACTTTCAAAGAAGTCTTTGGCAGACCAATAAAGGAATTAGGCTAGTTTCATAACACCTTTTAATTATAAAATACACTCGAATCTGATACAAAACATGGCAGGCGATCCTTATGCAAAACGTCTTTTGTGGTTTGTTTTTGCAGGATCAAAAGGCGGTCTTAACAGAATACGTCTTATCTCCACAATAAGAAAAACTCCGCTTAATGCAAATCAGCTTGCCAAGGAACTTAGTTTAGACTATAAAGCAATACAACATCACGTAAATGTTCTTGAAAAAAATAACTTGATAACAAGAATGGGCGACAAATATGGTGTGACTTACTTCATTTCTACGTTTCTTGAGGTTAATCTGGAATCATTTGATGAAATTGTAACAAAATTGGAAAAAGGTAAATAAGCTTGGGAGAGTGGATTTTTCTTACATGGAACCAATGATGACAATCAGTACCATAGTATCTGGCCTAAACATGATTGTGTTAGGTATAGTCATCGGAGTCTTTGCCAAAATGTATGCTAAAACAAGGGCCCAATTGCCTATAGGAATGATATTTTTTGCAGGGCTATTATTTTTGCATAATGTCATTGGAGTATATGCATACTTTTCAATGATGGAACTTTACGCGGTGGCTCTTTTACCATATCTTTTAGCAGTTCATATTGCAGAATTTGCTGGCATACTGATATTTTTAAAAATAACACTGCAATAGATATGTGATTTAAATCAAAAATAAAAAAATTGGTAGCAATCTACGCAAGTAGAATTGCTGCCATGATGCCAGCACCTGTGAGTATGCCTAGACCGTAGAAAAGAAGATCAAAGGCAACTATCTTTCTAAAAGAAGCACGTACCTCTCTTTTCCAAGTGCTTGGCTTGCTTTGTAGTCCAATTGTTTTCATACCTGTAATTACTGGAGTAAGTTCATAGATTCTATTCAGCTCAAATTATGAAGATTAAGCTATTTTGTTTAAGGATAAAGCCTTAACACGCATGTTTTAAAATCAATTTATACAAGTCAAAATTTAAGATAATAGTTGAAAAGAATCGAAGCCATAGTTAGACCTGGAAAGGTAAGGTTGGTGTTGGCTGCACTCAAAGACGTTGGCAGCAGAGCCGTCACAGTTGTTGTTGCAAAGGGTCAAGGAAAGGGAGCACGACCCCTAGTTAGAGATAATCGCGGTACTACGCTCTTCACTGCAGAATACAATGCGATGAATTCTATTATCACAATAGTAGATGATGCTATGGTAAATGATGTGATATCTGCAATAGCAAAGGCGGTTGGCGAAGGTTCTAAAGCAAGTGGAAAGATCTTTATCTCCCCAGTTGAAGACGTAATAGATTTAGAATCAGGACGCAGAGGTCCAAGTGCATTATAGCCATACAAATTTCTAAACTAGCATCATTAATCCAAAACTTTAAAAATTGTATATGAAAAAAGAGAATCAGGCTATGACATTAGCCTTGGTGTAAAAGCCAGAACCGTGTCGCATGACTCTGATAATGTCTACTAGAAAAATTGGAAATTGGTAGACAAATGAAAGGAATAGAAATAATTCTTCTTGCAGTGGGTGGCGTGATAGGCACATTTCTACGTTATAAAATAGTAGAATCGCCATTGCTTTTTGGTGCCTTGCAAATTAATGTGCTTATAGTAAACATCATTGGCAGTTTTATCCTTGGAATCTTTGTTGTAGCTACACAACAATGGCAAATTGACAGTAAGTATGCATTACTTGTGGCATTTGGTTTTTGTGGTTCACTTACTACCATGTCTGCACTTGCATTGGATACTACCAATATTTTGTACAATCGACAGTTTGAGCTTGCAGCAATCAATGTGGCTGCAAATGTTGGATTATCAATAGGTGCAATATTTGCAGGAAAAACTCTACTTGAAGTTGTGATAAAACTAACTTGAAAAGTACAAAAGCTACGCGGATTTTATATACAAAAATTGCTAAACTAAATCCATGAGCATGACAGCATGGAAATGTTACAGATGTGATCTCACATTCAAACATGAAACACATGCTATCATCCACAAAGACATCTCAAAACATTCTCCAAGAAAAATAGAACTAGCTACATAAAACAATCAATTGGGATATAAGGACAGAATTTCAAAATCATATCTTATGGGAAAATACGTAGTTCCGCCATTGAATTATTCCTATGATGCACTAGAACCATACATTGATGCTAAAACAATGGAAATACACCACACAAAACATCACCAAGCATATGCAAACGGGCTAAATGCTGTACTTGAGAGCATCAACGCACTAACCCATCAAAACTATATCGTATCAGTTCTCTCTGATCTAACTGCAGTTCCAGAAAGCGCTCGTAATGCCATAAACTTTCATGGTGGTGGATTTGAAAACCACCGATTGTTTTGGGAAAACATGAAGCCAAATGGAGGAGGTGAACCTGGCGGAAGACTCGCTGATGAAATCAGCATCTACTTTGACAGTTTTAAAAAGTTTAAAGAAGAATTCTCTCGTGGCACGATATCTATTCAAGGAAGCGGATGGGGTTGGCTTGTTTATAATCTGACATATTCTAGACTTGAATTTAGAACGATGCCTGACCAAACCAGTCCTTGGACACAAAGACTAGTTCCCTTGTTGGGGCTTGATGTTTGGGAACATGCTTACTATCTAAAATATCAAAACCGTCGTGCAGATTATGTTGAAGCTTGGTGGAATGTAGTGAACTGGAATGAAGTGGAAGAAAGATTTGCACGAGTGTCTACATAAATCCATTTTTGATTGATCTATAAAAAACCAATTATATGGTTTGAATTTTTGATCGTACTTTTTCTATCAAATCCTGTGGAATTTCAGTTATTCCATGATCCTTCTTGGCGTGTTCAGCTATTTTACTAAATAATTCACTTTCATCTTTGGCAGTTGCTGACCATGCACAACCATTTACAACGTCCCCGCAAGCAAATTTTTTTGTCATATATCTTTAGTAATGTACAAGAATTTAACATTATTCCTATCAAAAAAATCTACTTCTAAATTAGTAAAATCAATTTTCTATAAAATCGGAAATGACATATACCTAGTTCGCCATATCTTGGTCTGATGAAGCAATCTTTCAAAGAATTGTGTGAAAAAATTGTTACACTAGATCCAACTATTAGGTTTGTAGGTATTGCAGATGAAGATGGTACTTTGAAAGCCGATGCAGAACGTAAAGGACTCAAGGCCGTGTTTTCTCCAGAACAAAGAGCAGAATATGCAATCACTGCTGCAAACAGACAGACTACAAGATTACGATGGGAATATCTTTTGGGGAAGATACAATATGCAAGCTCGCACTATGAGAAACTAATTCGTTCCACTATTCCAATCGCAGATGAAAATAGACGCCTCTCACATGTAATATTGGTGTCATTTGATACAAACGCGGATGTCCATAATATAATAACAAAAAAAATAATTCCATTGGTTCGTCAAAATATCAAAGATCTTCAAAATTAGATCCCTAGTTTAGGATCTTGAATTTTCAGCGTGCCATATTCTTCTTTGCGGGAATGGTATTTCAATTCCTGCCTTATCAAGCGCTTGTTTTGTGACTTTTAATAATACTGGACCAACTTCATCCCAGTTGTCGCGCGGAAGCCAAGTTAGTATTTTTAGATTAACACTAGAATCTGCAAGCTCTTCAGTCCATATTGCTGGTTCTGGTTCACATAATACATAAGGAAGTTTTCCAATCTCTTCTTTGATTACTTCAATTGCTTTGTCTATGTCTTCTTTATAGGCAATCCCTACCACTCCATCAATTCTTCTTACTTCACTTCCAGAAACGTTTCTGATTTCTGATGTGAAGACCTTTTCATTAGGTACACGCATTATGGAACCATCGAACAACTTTATTCGCGTAGAAAAAATTGTGATGTCGATTAGTCTTCCATATACTTTGTTGCTTGGAATTTCAATAAGATCTCCAGTTTTTGCAGGCTTTTCAAACATCAAAAAAATTCCTGATATAAGATTTGATACCACTGATTGGGTGGCAAAGCCTATGACTATGCCAAATATTCCTCCTGCAACCATTAGGCCGCTTAAATCAATGCCTTGACTGGTAGTAACTGCAAGGAGTGTTACTATGATTATCCCATAATAGATAGTCTTGCGCAAGCTCTTCGCAGTATCTTCTTCCAAATTGGCAGCAAAGTACCTTTTAAAAAGCATACTTGCTATTCTGGCAACGATCACTCCCACTATCATAATTATTGCACCAAGGATCAAAGATCCGATAGAGATCTCATTACCCAAGACGTTTATGGTAGACAGATTTCCAAGTAATTCTATTGCCATTTAATCAAAACCCTTTTCCATTGAAAATTTGTAATCTGTTTTTTGCATATCAGTAGGAGCACTTTGCCATCCCTCCGTTTTTGATATTTTTTCTTGAATTATTTCAGCCAACTCTAATCCCGATCTATTTTTCATAATGACCTTCAAATTGTCAATTCTGGCATTGAAATCGCGATAATAAAGTTCATGATCAGTAACAGGTAAAACTACTCTGCCCAAAGATGTTCCTTTTTCTAACTCATTATGGATGGTGATTTTCATCTT